>JAZQFU010000249.1:0-19844 GCA_045539675.1 Clostridia bacterium
TAATTAAATAGAAATTTTTTAATTTTATAATTGACAAATTGTATTGCAAGTGATATAATATATCGTGTTCATTTTGTATACGTTGCGCTTTTTAACCATATAATGCGAATTATGTGATATTTTATATATATTTTTCAAGTATGGAATTTGAGACCTCAAAGCCTTTATCTGTAAATGCAACTTCCTTTTCTGTTTTCTTAAGAAATCCGCCTTTAATAAATTCTTCCGTAATCTTTCCATACTTTTCAAAAAAGCTTATTCCGAATTCCTTTTGGAATTTTTCGAAGCTTAAGCCTTCCGAGAGTCTCATAGAGGTTATAATATAATCCTTGATAAGCTCTTCTTCCGATTCCCTTTCCATACCCGATATGGGTTTTTCTCCCCTGCTTACCGCTGATATATAGCTTTCAAAATCAGAAAAGTTCACATATCTTTCACGGTTATAAAAGGAGCTTGCATTAAGCCCGAAGCCGAGGAAGGGTTCAAATCTCCAGTATTTAAGATTATGACGGCATTCAAATCCGGGAAGGGCAAAATTTGATATTTCATATCTTTCGTATCCCTTATTATTATGAAGAATCATATTATACATTTCTCTTTCCTCCTCCTCGGAAGGAAGAGAAAGCTCCATATCATAAAAGGGAGTGCCCTCCTCTATTATAAGGGAATATGCCGAAATATGCTGCGGCTTAAGTACCGTTACGGCTTCAAGGGTATTTCCGAAGCTTTCCACCGTCTGACCGGGAATTCCGAACATAAGGTCGATATTTATATTCTCAAAGCCTGCATTAACTGCCATTTCATATGATTTCATAAAATCATTGAAATCATGAATTCTTCCAAGGCTCTTAAGCTCAGAATCATTTGCAGACTGAAGACCTATACTTAATCTGTTTATTCCGCTTCTTTTATATGCTTTAAGCTTTTCTGAAGAAAGCGTTCCCGGGTTTGCCTCAATTGTTATTTCAGCACCGGAAACAGGATTAAAAAGAGAAAGTATTTCTTCAATGAACCGTGAATCCACAAATGAAGGAGTTCCTCCGCCTATGAAAATACTGTCGGTTTTATCTGCCGACAGTATTTCCTTATATAATCCGATTTCTTTTTTCAGAGCTTCGAAATAGCCTTCCTTATTTCCCTTTTCAAAGGAAACAAAATCACAGTAAAGGCATTTTCGGGCACAGAAGGGAATATGAATATATACGCCGCTCACAGCTTGAGCACCGACATAAAGGCTTCTGAGGGAAGCTCCACGGAGCCTACCTGCCTCATACGTTTTTTACCTTCCTTCTGTTTTTCAAGAAGCTTTTTCTTTCTGGTTATATCACCGCCGTAGCACTTGGCAAGAACGTCTTTACGAAGTGCTCTTACGGTTTCACGGGCAATAACCTTGTTACCGATTGATGCCTGAATGGGAATTTCGAAAAGCTGTCTCGGAATAACCTCTTTAAGCTTTTCAGCAAGCTTTCTTCCCCTTCCGTATGCCTTATCCTGATGAACAATAAAAGATAAAGCATCCACAATATCTCCGTTAAGGAGAATATCAAGCTTAACAAGCTTAGATTCCTTATAGCCGCAAAGCTCATAGTCAAAGGATGCATAACCCTTTGTTCTTGACTTTAAGGCATCAAAGAAGTCATATATAATCTCATTTAAGGGAAGCTCATAATGAAGCTGAGTTCTGTTGGCATCAATATATTTAAGGTCTATATAGTTACCCCGTCGTTCCTGACAGAGCTCCATAATATTTCCCACATACTCCGAAGGAGTAAGAATAACCGCATCCACATAAGGCTCCTCCATGAGCTCGATTTCGGGTATGGGAGGCAGATTACTGGGATTTGAAATATCAAGATGCTCTCCGTTGGTTTTGGTTATTTTATAAATAACGCTTGGAGCGGTGGTTACAATATCAAGATTGTATTCTCTTTCGATTCTTTCCTGAATGATTTCCATATGAAGAAGCCCTAAAAAGCCGCAACGGAAACCGAAGCCCAATGCCGCAGAGGTTTCTGCCTCAAAAGAAAGAGCCGCATCGTTAAGCTGAAGCTTTTCAAGAGCATCACGAAGCTCATTGTATCTTGCTCCGTCTGCAGGATAAATTCCGCAGTAAACCATGGAATTAACCTTTTTATATCCGGGACAGGGTTCAACTGCAGGTCTTTCCGCATCGGTTACTGTATCACCCACACGGGTATCCTTAACGTTTTTAATGCTTGCGGCAATATATCCAACCTCACCGGCACGGAGAATTCCCGAATTATAAGGAAGATCTGAGGTAAGGTATCCGACCTCCGTTACCGTGAATTCCTTTTTGGTATTCATAAGGCGGATGGTGGAGCCTTCCTTTATTTCGCCGTCAATTGCTCTGACGAAAACTATTACTCCCTTATAGGAATCATAGTAAGAATCAAAAATCAGTGCTTTAAAGGGGGCATTAATGTCTCCCGCAGGAGCCGGAACCTTCTTTACAATTTCTTCAAGAACGTCTTCAATACCTATTCCCATTTTAGCAGAAATAAGCGGAGCATGCTCCGCTTCAATTCCGATAACATCTTCAATTTCACTGCGAACCTCTTCCGGTCTTGCACCGGGCAAATCAATTTTATTCACAACGGGAACTATTTCGAGCCCCGCATCCGAAGCAAGATAGGTGTTTGCAAGAGTCTGAGCTTCAATTCCCTGAGATGCATCAACAACAAGAATTGCACCCTCACACGCCGCAAGGCTTCTTGAAACCTCATAATTGAAGTCAACGTGCCCCGGGGTATCAATCAGGTTAAGAACGTATTCCTTACCGTCCTGCGCTTTATAATTAAGTCGGACGGCTCTTGCCTTGATGGTTATTCCTCTTTCTCTTTCAAGCTCCATATCATCCAGAAGCTGTTCCTTAAGGTCTCTTTTTTCCACTCCGCCCGTTGCTTCAAGAAGACGGTCTGCCAGAGTTGACTTACCGTGGTCTATATGGGCAATAATGGAAAAATTCCTTATATTTTCCTGAAATTCGTTATTATTCTTCATCTAAGTCGTTTAAATCAAAATCAATTTCTTCGTTACACTCGGGGCATACTACTACGCCGTCATCAAATATTTCGGAATCCTCAAGATAGATTTTATCTCCGCACTTGGGGCAGGTAATTTCATAGAAATCGCCTTCATCATCAAAATCTTCATCGTCGCAGCAGTCACAGTCACAGCATCCGTACTCGTCGTCACCGTAAAAATCCTCTTCAACTGCTCCGAGATCTTCATCAATTTCATCTACAAGCTCAGAAAGTTCAAATACTTCGTCTTCAACATCTTCGATTGCGAGACTGATATCTTCAAGAACATCAAGAATACCTTTTATTACTTTGCCTTCCGCTTTATCATCATCAATTTTAAGTCCTTCACAAAGACCCTTAAGATAAGCTACTTTTTCGCCGATTGTTTCCATAGTTAAAATCTCCTTTTATTATATAAATTTATGAGACGGAGCCGACCCGTTAATTCCGGAGTCAATACCGTCTCACATTAGCCATAATTATTACGCTCTTTCCATATAAGAACCGGTTCTGGTATCAACTCTGATAACGTCTCCGATATCTATGAATAAAGGAACGTTGATGGTCGCACCGGTTTCCAGAGTAGCGGGCTTCTGAGCACCTGTGGTGGTATCTCCCTTAAAGCCGGGCTCTGTTTCGGTAACGGTAAGCTCAACAAAGGTGGGAGGCTCTACTCCGAATACGTTGCCTTTATAGAAAAGAAGCTTAACGAGCTCATTTTCCTTAACGAACTTAAGAGCATCCCCAAGCTGATTTTCACTTAAGGGCATCTGGTCGTAGGTTTCGGTATCCATAAAATAGAATAAGTCTCCGTCCTGATAAAGATACTGCATATCTTTTCTTTCAATATGAGCCTTCTCAAATTTATCGGTAGGTCTGTAGGTCTTTTCAACAACACCGCCGGTAATAACGTTTCTTACCTTCGCTCTTACGAAAGCAGCTCCTTTACCGGGTTTAACGTGCTGGAATTCAACTATCTGACAAACGTTTCCGTCTTCTTCAAATGTAACGCCGTTTCTGAAATCGCCTGCTGTTATCATTGGTATCCCTCTTTCTTTTATTATAGTATGTCGTAACTATTGTAATAGATTTCAGGAAAAAAATCAAGCTTTTTTTCCTATTATTTCAATATTATAAGATTTTTAGTCATTTCCGCCATAGAAAAACCTTCATTTTTGCCTACAATATACATATCTTCTATCCGGACTCCCAGCTTATTCTTTATATATATTCCCGGCTCGTCGGTTACTATCATATTCTCCCTTAAGATTGCTTCGGATTTTGAAGAAACCGTGGGAAATTCGTGGATATCGTAACCAACGCCGTGACCTGTTGAATGAAGGAATTCCTTTCCGTAGCCTGCGGCTTCTATAACCCTTCTTGCGGCAAAATCCACGTCTTTTGCATAGCTTCCTTCTTTAATCTTTTCTGCAGCCTTAAGATGAGCTTCAAGAACCGTTCCGTAAATACTTTTCATAAAATCATCCGCACAGCCCACCGCAAAGGTTCTTGTCATATCGCTTCTTAACCCGTTTACGGTTGCGCCGAAATCAAAAAGAACAAAATCCCCGTTTTTAACCTTACTTCCGTCAGGTACTCCGTGGCAATCCGCACATCCTGCACCGGTGACCACAATTGTTGAAAACGAAGGCTCCTCACTTCCCTTCATTTTCATTGAAAGCTCAAGCTTTGCGGCAATTTCTGCGGTGGTTATGCCCTCTCTTACTATGGGAAGAATTTCATTTAAGCTTTCCTCGGCAATTCTCTGGGCTTTTCGTATATATGAAATTTCCTCCGGGGTTTTAACCGCTCTCAGCTTCTCTGTTATATTATCTGAAAATACAAGCTTATCGGAAATTTCCGCATAGAATTTACGATATGCTGCAAGACTTAACTCAGAAGGCTCAAGAATAACTCTTGAAAGACCAAGCTCTTTTATTTTATCAACGATTCCTCCGTGAAGAGTTTTCCCTTCCGGTACAACGGGTATGAATTTATTCTGCGCCTCAATACGGTATTTATATCTGCCGTCGCTGAAAACAAAGCCGCCGTCACGGGTAATAAGGATTCCTATATTTGACGAGGTAAGCCCCGAAAAGAATCTGATATCCGATGATTTTAAAGCAATAAAGCCGTCTGCATTATGCTCTTTTAAAATCGCAGAGTAATCAGCCATTTAAAATGCCCTCCAGAGCAAGAATATAGGAATAAGCACCAAAGCCGCAGATCATCCCGGAAGAAGCAGGTGCGGTAGTAAGATTATGCCTTTCTCCCTCTCTTGCAAATACATTTGACATATGCACCTCAATGCTTTTCACGGAAACCGAACGGAGCGCATCGGCTATGGCAAGTGAATAGTGAGAATATGCGCCGGGATTTAATATTATTCCGTCGTAAACATTATGGCTCTTATGAATTTCGTCTATTATAGCACCCTCATAATTGCTCTGAAAGAAGCTTACCTCTGCGCCAAGCTCATCTGCACGCTTTTTAATTTTAAGATTGATATCATCGAGAGTTTCGCTTCCGTAAATTTCAGGCTCTCTTATTCCCGTCATATTAAGGTTGGGGCCGTTTATAACAAGTATCTTTTTCATTTTTATTCTCCTTTTGCCGCTTCAACGCATTTTTTCATATAAAGAGCATCTATACCCTGGGTTCCTGCGGATTCGCAGATTATAACCGGTGTTAAATTCTTTTTCGCAATTACCTCCGCAAGGGGCTCAAACTGAGGCCCGAACAGAGAATCCTCAAAGGTGAGATGCCTTACCTCTCCGCCTTTTTCGGAAAACTCTATTTTTGAAAAATGGGAGTGGAAGTTTTTTGCTCTGAATTCCCCAAGACGATTTTCCGCTTCGTTTATAATTCTTTCATAGTCCTCCGCCGTTTTAATAATTCCGAAATCCCTGGCATTAAGATGACCGAAATCTATACATGGAAGAAGCCTTTCATCTATTGAACAAAGCTCAAGAACCTCTGAAAGAGTTCCAAGCTGATTCACCTTTCCCATGGTTTCGGGGCAGATGAAAATATCATCAAGTCCTTCGCTTTTTGCAGCCTCCAGAGTTCTTTTCAGGGTATCTGAAGCAAGAGAAAGAGCCTCTTCTCTTGAAATCTTTGCCGCTGAACCGCTATGAACAACAACTCTTGTTGCACCCATAAGCTTAGATACTCTTAAACATTCAAGTATATACTCAATGCTTTTATCTCTTTTTTCCTTTTCAATTCCCGAAAGACTTATATAATACTGGGAATGTATTGAAAGTGCAATTCCGTTTTCACTTGCATTTTTCCCAAGAAGAGAGGCGGTTTTTTCCGATATTTTAACTCCCTTATTGCATTGATACTCATATGCATCAAGACCTGCGGATTTAAGATATGCAGGCATATCCGTCGATGCCTTGAAGCCTGCATCGTAGAATGAATCGGGATTTCCTCCCGGACCGAATCTTGCTTTCATATTTATCGCTCCTTAATGAAAAAAGACGCAAAAATAAACATTTTCGCGTCTTGTATTCTGCATGAATATTCCGAAAAATTCGATTGCTATTACTTAAATTTTCTTTTTCTTGCAGCTTCGGATTTCTTTTTTCTTTTAACGCTGGGTTTTACATAGTGCTCTCTTTTTTTGATTTCGGTCATTACTCCGGAACGTGCACACTGTCTTTTAAACCTACGAAGAGCGTTATCCAAAGATTCATTTTCTTTAATTCTTACTTCTGACATCTTTAATCCCTCCCTCCGCTACTGCAATGGCTGCGGGTAAAGCATTGAATATAGCTTTTCCCTTAACGTAACAAATCAATTATACATTGTTTATTCTGAAAAGTCAACTATAAATTTTAAAATTATTCATATTTTTATTATATTTCTCTTAAACGTGCTAAAATTTCCTCGAAATATGAGGGAATCGGAGTTTCAAAAACCATCTCTTCTCCGCTTCGGGGATGCTTAAGCTTAAGTCTTATTGCATGGAGCATCTGACCTTCAGTCTTAAAGCCGCTTCTTTTTCCCCCGTAAAGCTCGTCTCCGAGAAGCGGGCGGTTGATATGCGCCATATGAACCCTTATCTGGTGAGTTCTGCCCGTTTCAAGTCTGCATTCTATAAATGAATACCCTCTGAAGCTTTCAAGCACCTTATAATGGGTTATTGCTTCTTTGGAATTTTTATAGGTTACCGCCATTTTCTTACGGTCTTTCGGGTTCCTGCCTATGGGGGCATCCACAATACCGTCTTCCTTTACAACGCCGACGGTAACGGCTATATATTCTCTTGCAGCTGAATGAACCTTAATCTGCTCTGCAAGTGAAAGATGGGCAAAATCATTTTTTGCCACCACAATAAGCCCACTTGTATCTTTATCTATGCGATGAACTATTCCGGGGCGTATAACTCCGTTTATCCCGGAAAGAGAACCTCTGCAATGATGAAGAAGGGCGTTCACCAGAGTGCCGTCCGGATTTCCGCAGGCAGGATGAACAACCATTCCCTTGGGTTTATTCACAACTATAATATCATCATCTTCAAATACCACGTCAAGAGGAATGTTTTCCGCATCAACCGAAAGCTCCTTCGGAGGCATAAGAAAAATCTCTACCCTGTCTCCGAAAGAAAGTGCATATCCCGACTTTACAGCCTTTCCGTTTACTATGATTTCTTCTTCCTCTATCATTTTTTTAATGGCGCTGCGACTAAGCTCCGGATACAGAGAAAGGATATACTTATCCAGTCTTTCCTTTATTTGCTCACCGTATATACTAAGCTTTTTTTCCATTTTCTTTACCCTCAATAAAAAGCACGTAAATGAAAATAAGCGCCGCCCCCGCACATACGAATATATCCGCCACATTGAAAACCGGGAAATTAATAATCCGGAAGTCAATAAAATCAACAACATAGCCTAAAGAAACACGGTCTATGAGATTGCCTATTCCGCCTCCGCTTACTGCCGCAAGCCCCATAATAAAAAGCTTGCTTTCAGGCTTCTTCACCGCAAGATATATGATTATTGCCGCTATAACGGCAACAGAAATAACAATAAACAGCCATCTTGCATTCTGAAGAATTCCAAAGGCGGCACCACGGTTTTCAACATAGGAAAAATAAAGGATATTTTCAATAAGAGTTATATCCTTCTCCATAAGATATGAGGTTGCCAGATATTTGGTTAAAATATCGGCGGCAATAATTGCCGCCGCAAAAACTATATATAAAAGCATATTTACTCCAGCTCATCTATGGTGCGAAGCTGAGCCTCAACCACAGTCTTAATCTTGGTTTTATAAATATCGAATTCCTGCCTTACCGCATCGTATCTTGCCTTGATTTCCGTCACTTTTTTATTTGCTTCCGCTATTATTTTTTCCGCCTGCTGCTCTGCATCCCTTACGGTAGTTTCAGCAGTAAGCTGGGCGGTTCTTTTAAGCTCTTCCGAAACATTCTGAGCAGTAACTATTGTATTCTGCAATGCTGCTTCCATTGACTTATACTGCTTTACTGCCTCGGTGAGCATATTGATTTTATCGTTAAGAGCAATATTCTGCTTATATAAGCTGTCGAATTCTCCGTAAACAACGCTGATAAATTCGTCAACCTCGTCCTTCTTATATCCGCCTACAGCAGATTTAAAGGTTTTATTCTGAATTTCATTTGGCGTGAGCATTTATTTTCCCCCTATCTTAATATCTCCATTTCAACAAAAGTCCGCCCTTTTTTACTTGTTCCTTTTATGCCGAGAAGTCCGGCTTTTCCGAAGCCCCGTGCAGTAATTGCCGAGCCTTCCTTGAGAACGAAATCCACATTGGTTTTCTCTCTGCCGTCCACACAAACTCTTCCCGACTCAATAAGCTGCTTCGCCTTATCCCTTGAAAGCCTGAATGCTGCCGCAATAACTGCATCAAGCCTTAAGGAAGCTACGGAAAAGGATGCGATTTCAGGCTCGGGCGAAGCAATCTGCGCATCACCGCAGAAAAGCTCACACTTAAGCCTTTCCCTTCCGGCTTTCTCATAATTCATAAGTATATAATCCGCTATCTCGGATAAAACGTATATATATCTTACTCCGTCGGTGCCGGCTATATCTCCCACCCGGTCTCTTTCAATTCCGAGTCCCATAAGAGCGCCAAGATAATGACGGTGAGATAAATCCGCCCCGGAGGAGGTTTCTGCTTTTATAACCGAAATGGGGTATTCCCCTTTTTCTTCTTCGTAGAAGCAAAGGATTTTTCTTTCCGCACCGGGATAACCGCCAAAGAATTCAATGCCGATATTCTTATCGGAGGAAAACGCTGAAATAACCAGCTGCTGCTTTCTCTCGCTCATAAAGGAGGAATACGTGGCAATTCCCCTGGCAGAGGTTTTTCTGTAGTTATCATATATTCCGGAAAGAAAAAGCTTATCCTCTCTGTTATCTGCATAGAAAAGAACGGTTTCCTTCGATATCATATGAATCCCCTTACAATACCGATAATCATAAAAAGAATTATGGGTGAAATATCAAGAGGCATACCGTAGGTATATCTTGATAAAAGTCTTCTTATAGGGTCTAAAAACACACCGTTTATACTTCTTAAGAAATCGTAGGCTTTATAACGGGTAACTTCGGGAATCCAGCTCATTATACATTCAATGATTACCGAATACTGCAAAAGCGATAACGCCATATTGAGTACGGCTCTTATTATATTAATAACACTCATATCAATAAGGGAAAACTATTTTATTCTTAAGCTCGTCCTTGATGTCTCCGCCTATTATTCCCACGCTGTAGGGAGCTATAAGAAAGATTTTATCTGCAATTTTCTGAATATTACCGTCTGCCGCGTATACCGCACCTGAAAGGAAGTCAATTATTCTTTTCGCGATTGCAACATCTACATTTTCAAGATTCACAACAACGGGCTTTTTAGCCTTTAAGTGATCTGCTATATCTCTTGCATTTTCAAATGATAAGGGAGTTCTTACAACTACCTTAAGCTGAGTAGTGGTATGAACGCTGATAACCTTATTCTTTTTGGGATTAAGGGAATAACCGCCTCCCGTTGATTCGGGCGCCGCTTCCTTTTTGGGTTTCACCGATTCCTCAACATCAAGAACTTCGTTTTCTTCAGTTTCATCCTCGATGGGCAAACCGATAAAGCTCATTGCCTTCTTTAAAAATCCTGCCATTTCCTTTTCCTCCTGAATTTATAATCTTTTATCTTTTACCGTATATTGCAGTGCCTACTCTGACCATATTTGAGCCGCATTTTATCGCAGTCTCAAAATCAGCAGACATACCCATAGACAAAATGTCCATAGATATATTATCTATGTTTTTGGCTCCGATGTCAATATAAATTTGATATAATTTCTCAAAATATTTTTTTTGCTCCGTTTCTCCTTCGCAAAATGGCGGTATTGCCATTATTCCCTTTATGCGGATATTTGAAAATTCCGAAAGGGAATGAACAAATTCCGTTACCTTTGCCGAATCAATTCCGCTTTTGGATTCCTCTTCACCGATATTGACTTCAACAAGACAGTCCATTGTTCTTTTATGATTAATACAATGACGGTTTATTTCCGCCGCAAGCTTCACGGAATCCAGAGACTGAATCATATGAACCTTATCGGCAATATACTTCACCTTATTGGTCTGCAGGTGCCCGATTACAGACATCTTAACTCCCGTTTCTTTTAAAACGTCATATTTTGAAATAAATTCCTGAACGCGGTTTTCACCGATATGAGTAATTCCCAGCTTTACCGATTCAGCTATATATGAAGCATCAACGGTTTTGGTTACTCCCACAAGCTCAATTTCCGAAGAGCTTCTTCCGCATAAAGCACAGGCCTTCTCAATTCTTTCACGAATCTCTTTTATATTTCTTTCAAGCATTTACATTCCTCCTCCCGCAATATCGCCCTCGTTAACCGAATCCGGATTAGTAACAACAAGGTCGTAAAGAATGATATTTCCGGCATCCGATTCAAAGCCGGAGCTTTTGTCTTCTATTATCACATAGTTCTTATCCCTGAAAATAACGTTTACCTGAACAAGACGGTAAAGTCCGTTTTTAACGGTCATTACTGCTTCCTTCCCGTCTTTTTCGGTCAGGCAGGAAACGGGGATTTTAAGACCCTTGCGGGTGGTTTTTATTATTTCAAAATCAACCTTATCTGCAGTATATATTCCCTCTATCAGTCTGGTGGATTTAATAACGCAGACAACCTTCTCCTTTTCCGCAGGAGAAATATACAAAACCGTTCCGCTTACCTTTGCATCGGAAATACTGGTTATTCTTATACCTACAGTACTGCCCTCGGAAAGCTCTTCTGTTTCATCCTCTGAAAATTCTGCAACCAGATACCATTCAAAGCCGTTTATTATCTTCGCAAAGGGCTTTCCTTCCGTTATTTCACCTGACGGTTCAACATCGGTTTTCATAAGCTTTTCAAATGCTTCCGGGGTGAGTGTTTTGGCAATATCCGGAGTTAAAAGCTCATCAAAATTATCCATTGCGGAAGAAAACACTCCGTCCGCCGGACTTGAATAGGTTATTTTTTCAACATTAAGAGCTGCCTCCAGTTCACCTATTTCCGCTTCGGCATTTGCCGTTTCCGAAGGCGGTGGGGTTTCACCCTTCATGGCAAGCACCTTATCGTGATAGGTTTTTATGCGGCTTTTAAACTCATAAACGTTTGTATAATTATTCTCTGCCGTCTGATTTATTATCTCAACATACAGTCTGTTTATCTCTTTATTGAGTGAGCCTACATCGTCAAAAACATTCTGCTCGTACTGCTTTGCATTTCTTGAAAAAGCAAGCTTATCATTTAAAAGTCTGAGCTTTTCGCCCGTTTCTTCGTCTATATCTCCCGAATAAACATTTGCAACCGTAGTATATCTTTTAATTAACTTTCCTTCCTCAACCGCAAAAAGCGCCTTTCCCGCCTTCGCAGCATTTACGGGAACGGAATACACCGTCACAAGACCGCTTCCCGAAAGCTTGCTTTCAACCGAATCGCTTACCGCAGTGACCGTCTTCGCCTTATCCGCAGTAAAAATCAGACTGCCTGCAACAACGCAGATTAGAAATATTATTATAACCAGATTAAGTAGTTTTTCATTTCTGCTCATGATAAAAATACTCCATTAGTTTTTCATTTGTATTATAAATACTGATATCTGCCCATTTTATTCTTTCATCACGTCTGAACCAGGTCAGCTGACGCTTTGCATACCGCCTTGATTCTCTTTTTATATCCTCCGTGGCCTCCTCCAGAGTCACTTCGCCGGTAAGATACCTTACCGTTTCCTTATAGCCTATTCCCTGCATGGAATTATAGGTTAAATCAAGACCTGCTTCCATCAGGTCGCTGACCTCTTTTACAAGACCCATATTCATCATTATATCTACTCTTTTATCAATTCTTTCATAAAGAAGCTCACGGGGACCCGTAAGACCGAAATAGGTAAGCTCATAGGGTGACGGAATAAGCTTTGATTTTTCATTCTGCTCAGTCATGGTTATTCCCGTTGTTTTATAAATTTCTATGGCACGGATAACTCTTTTTATATTATTGGGATGAATCCGCTCTGCCGAGACGGGATCAATTTCGAGAAGCATACCGTAAAGAAAATCCGCTCCCTTTTCCTCGGCGGTTTTTCTTAACTCCTCCCTTAATTCATAGTCAGCCTCCCCTTCGGAAAACTGAACATTATCTATAAGGGAGCTGATGAAAAGACCTGTTCCTCCCGCAACAATAGGCTGCTTCCCCTTCGCCCTTATTTCTTCAATATACTTTCTTGCCCTTTCGGTGAAATCACTTACCGAGAAGCTTTCGAAGGGGGTTATTTCGTCAATAAGATAATGCTTTATTCCCTGCATTTCCTCCGCAGAAGGCTTGGCGGTTCCTATATTCATATTCTTATATATCTGCATTGAGTCGGCAGAGATTATTTCCCCGTTGACTCTTTTGGCAAGCTCTACCGCAAAGGAGGTTTTTCCCGATGCGGTGGGCCCTGCAATACATATAAGCTTCACTTTATATCCTCCTGAACTGCTTATCAATGGTTTTTTTATCGAATTCTGCAAAGAGCGGCCGTCCGTGAGGGCAGGTATTTGCCTTCTGATCGGATAATACGCTTTTTACAAGAGCCTCAAGCTCAAATTCCGAGTATCTGTTATTGCCCTTTATTGCCGCCTTGCAGGCAAGGGTTGCCACAGCCTTTTCCTGCTTGACGGTAACAAGCGCCGTTTTATTTTCTTCAAGCATTATACAGATTTCACTTAAGAATGATGATATATCCTCCTCATTCATACTGAAGGGAACTTCCCTCACAGCAACCGAGCCGTCTCCGAAATCTTCAACATCAAAGCCCATTGATGAAAAAAGCTCTTTATTTTCACAAACAAGGGAATGCTCGGTAGGAGTAAGCTTGATTATATAAGGCATAAAAAGAGGCTGAGTAACAAGCTCATTTTCTTCAAGCTCTCTTTTTATACGGTCGAAAATAAGTCTTTCGTGAGCGGCATGCTGATCCATAAGATACATACGCTCGTCTTTTTCTATTATAACATAGGTTCCGAAAATCTGCCCTACAATACGGTAATCCGCCGGAGCTTCGCTGACTTTTACGCTTTCTTCCTTTACTTCAGCAACCTCGGAAGCCTTTTTAATGTCTGCTTTTTCTGCAGGCACATCCGGATTTTTTTCCGTATAAGCGGAAGCTTCAGGCTCTGCAGGTCTCAATTTTATTCTTACCGTCTCCTCCTTCTTTTCCGGAGCTTTATACTCAGGAGAGGACGGGCTTTCCTTCACAACCGGCTTAAGTGCTTCAAACTTTGAGGTTTTAACCTCATTGAAGCTTGCGTTATAGGGCTTTACCTCGGGCTCCGCCGGAGGTGAAAAAGGATTCCCGAATTTAACAACCTGCTTTTCATCCAGAGGCTTATCTTCAAAAAAGCTTATCTCTTCAATTTCTTCCTTTTTCTCAGGCTTCTTATCTTCCATTCCCTTTACGGTAAATGCAGACTCAACTGCCCGGCAGATTATTCCGTAAATTCTGCGGTCATCGGTAAACTTTATTTCAGCCTTGGTGGGATGCACGTTAACATCCGTATATGAAGGGTCTATATCAAGCATAAGAATCACAAAGGGATGAAGCCCGCCGATTGCTTTTTCCTTCATGGCTTCATCAACTGCCGCAAAGAAAATTTTATTTCTCACGGTTCTGCCGTTAACAAAAAAGCTCTGATATTTTCTTCCCGGCTTTAAGATTCGTTCATTTCCTATAAAGCCCGATATTGCTATTCCCTCTTCTTTATAATCAATTTTCTTTATATTATCGGTTATTTCCCTGCCGTAAATATTGGTAAGGTTTCCCAATGCATCAAAGTTGCCTGCAGAATAAAGTGCCTCACGCCCGTTTTTTATAAGCTTGAAGGAAACATCGGGGCGCGAAATAATAAACTTTTCCACCGTTTCGGTAATCTGCGCCGCTTCGGTTGAATCACTCTTTAAGAATTTCATTCTTGCGGGAGTATTGAAGAAAAGGTCGGTTATTTCCACAGACGTTCCGACTCCGCAGCCCACGGGATATTCATCCTTTACCTCTGCCGCTTCCACAAGAATTCCGGTTCCTTCAATGCTGCCTTCGGTACGGGTTATCAGTCTTACCCTTGATACCGCCGCAATACTTGCAAGAGCTTCACCGCGAAATCCCATGGTTGCAATGCTTTCCAGATCGGAGGAATCCTTTATTTTACTTGTAGCATGCCTTAAAAAGCAGTTTCTTGCATCCTGAGGCTCCATTCCACATCCGTTATCGGTTACCTTTATTCTTTTTTTACCGCCGTTTTCTATTTCTATTATTATTCTGTTTGCTCCTGCATCAAGGGAATTTTCTATAAGCTCCTTAACTGCGGAGGAGGGTCTTTCAAGCACCTCTCCTGCAGCAATCATATTTGCCACAAGAGGGCTCAGCACATTTATTACAGCCATTATGCAATTCCTCTTTTTTTATTAATCAGAGAGTCTTTGCTCTTTTTGAGAGATCATCAAGCAGGGTAAGTGCCTGAATAGGCGTCATATTCGAGGTATCAATTGCCTTCAGCTCATCAAGAATATCCGTATCAACAATTGAAGAAAGTTCAACCTGCTCATCCTCATATTCATCCTCTTCAATAAGCTTTCCTTTAAGATTAACATCCTTAACGGCAATCTCTTTGCTTTCAAGGGTGGAAAGAATCTCCTTTGCCCTTTTTATAACGGGAGAAGGAACTCCTGCAAGCTTTGCAACACCGATACCGAAGGAATCGTCACAGCCTCCCTCAATTATTTTGCGGAGGAAGGTTATATCGTCGCCTCTTTTTCTTACGGCAACAGAATAGTTTCTTATACCCTTAAGACGGTCTTCCAGAATGCTCAGCTCGTGATAGTGAGTGGCAAAAAGAGTCTTCGCACCTATTTTATTAAGAATATACTCAACAACCGCCCATGCAATACTCAACCCGTCGAAGGTTGAAGTTCCTCTTCCTATTTCATCAAGGATTATAAGACTGTCTGAAGTGGCATTATGAAGGATATTTGAAACCTCATTCATTTCAACCATAAAGGTAGACTGCCCTGCAGACAAATCATCGGATGCTCCCACACGGGTGAAAATTTTATCCACAATGGGAAGAGATGCCATTGCCGCCGGCACAAAGCTTCCAATCTGAGACATAAGACAGATTAATGCATTCTGCCTCATATAGGTGGATTTACCTGCCATATTGGGCCCGGTTATTATGGAGAAGGAATTATCCTTCTTATCAAGATAGGTATCGTTTGCAACGAAGCCGCCGTCTTCAAGCATTTTTTCAACGACGGGATGCCTGCCGTCTTTTATTATTATTTTGCCCTCCATATTAATTTCGGGGCGTACATAGTTATTCTTATATGCCGCTTCCGCAAGAGATGCATATACATCCAGTCTCGCAAGAGCCTTTGCGGCATTCTGAAGTCTTTCTATATTTTCAAAAAGAACCTCTCTGACCGAGCAGAAAATTTCGTATTCCAGACTGTTTCCTCTTTCCTTTGCGTTAAGGAGAGTGCTTTCAATTTCCTTAAGCTCGGGAGTTATATATCTTTCCGCATTGGTAAGAGTCTGCTTTCTTATGTATTCTTCGGGAACAAGTGAAAGATTTGAAGCGGTAACCTCAATATAATATCCGAAAACACGGTTATAGCCCGTCTTGAGATTCTTTATTCCCGTTTTTTCTTTTTCTCTTGCTTCAAGCTCCGCAAGCCACCTTGAACCGTTTTTCTGGGCATCACGGTATTTATCGAGCATTTCATTATAACCGTCATTTATTATATCGCCTTCGGTAATCTGAATAACCGCATCTTCTTTGATTGCTTTATCTATCAGCTCAGAAATATCCGTAAGGTCTCCGCAATCCCTCTCCACCGCCTTTATGAGAGGAGATTTAAGAGAAGCAATTTCTCTTTTTATTTCGGGAATTCTCATAAGAGAATTCTTTAAGCTTACCATTTCTCTTGCATTTATATTCCGGTATGCAACCTTGGATGCCAGTCTTTCAATATCGTATACGTTGCTTAAAATTGAGAAAAGCGCGGTTCTTAAGGCATTATTTTCAAAAAGCTCACGTACCGCCTCATGCCTCTGACTGACCGCAACCGCAGATTTCAAAGGCATATCCGTATATTTTCTTAAAAGTCTTGCACCCATAGCCGTATTGGTATAGTCAAGCACCCATAAAAGCGAGCCCTTCTTTTTTCCGTCTCTCATGGTTTCGGTAAGCTCAAGACTTCGTTTTGTGGAAATATCTATATCTACAAAATCCTTTTCCTCATAGCATTCAAAGGTTCTTATATGCTTAAGCTCATTTTTCTGAGTTTCCTCGAGATAATCAAGAATTGCATAAAGAGCAAGCACACTCTGAGCACTGTCGTTTAAAGAATATGCCTTTATTTCCTCGTTGGAAAACCGCTTATTTATTTTTTCAGCGGCAAAGTCAAATTTATAGTATTCCTCTCCCTTTATATTCACAACGGGAGAAAATCTTAACTTAAGCTCTTCCATAAGCTTTTTATTAAATCCAAGTCTGGAGTTGAAAATAAGCTCACGGGGCTGATACTTTGCAAAGCCGGAAAGAATATGGGAAACAACGTCTCCGCCGGTCACTGTTTTTAAAACATCTATTTCTCCCGTGGAAACATCGGCAAATACCATACTTACTCCCACATCATCCATATATGCCGAGCAGAGAAAGTTATTTTTATCTCCCGTAAGGGCAGAGTCTCCCGTTACGGTTCCCGGAGTGATTATTCTTACTATTTCTCTTTTTACTATCCCCTTGCACTCTCTGGGATCTTCCATCTGCTCGCAGATTCCGATTTTATAGCCCTGCTCTACCATTTTTGCAATATATCCCTCAACCGAATGGTGAGGAACTCCGCACATGGGCGCCCTCTCCTCAAGTCCGCAGTCTCTGCCCGTGAGGGTAAGCTCAAGCTCCCTTGAAGCAATGTATGCATCTTCAAAAAACAGTTCATAAAAATCTCCGAGACGGTAGAAAAGAATCAGGTCTCTGTTCTTATCCTTTATCTCAAGATACTGACGCATCATTTTGGATATATCTGTTTGCAAAAGCTCATCTATGGAGTAATGCTTCATTAGAATTTCCCTTTCTCTTCTCCGTAAAGCGACCAGGTCTGCGCCGAGGTTACCTTAACCTTCATAAGCTCGCCTTTCTTTGCATTTACGGGAGCAAAATTGATGATTTTATTTGTTCTTGTGCGCCCGGTCATCATTTCAGGATTGTTTTTACTTGCACCTTCAACAAGAATTTCAACCTCTTTGCCCACATAGGTTTCGTTTATTTCCCTTGAAATAATATTCTGCCTTTCAAGAAGCATATTGAAATGCTTATGCTTCACCTCATCTGAAACCTTATCCTCCATCATTGCCGCCAGGGTTCCGTCTCTTCTTGAATAGATAAAGGTAAAGAGACTGTCGAATCTGACCTTCTCGACAAGGCTTATGGTATCTTTAACATCCTCTTCGGTTTCGTTGGGAAATCCGATTATAACATCTGAGGTAAGTGCTATTCCGGGGATTTTCGTTTTTACTTTTTCGATTCTTTCAAGATAATCTTCTCTTGTATATACACGGTTCATTGCCTTTAAAATTCTGTTGCTTCCCGACTGAAAAGGCAGATGAAGGGATTCACATATACTTTCACATTCAGCCATAACATCAATAAGACGGTCTGAAATATCCTTGGGGTGAGAGGTCATAAAGCGGAGTCTGGGAATACCCGTATTTGCCACGTCATAACAAAGGTCGGCAAAATCATAATCCTCATAAAGTCCTCTTCCGTAGGAATTAACATTCTGACCGAGAAGGGTTATTTCCTTGCAGCCTGCCGAAACAAGTTCCCTGACCTCAGAAATAACATCCTCCTTGCGGCGGCTTCTTTCTCTTCCTCTCACATAGGGAACAATACAATAGGTGCAGAAATTATTGCAGCCGTACATTACCGAAACCGAAGCCTTGTATTTATCGGCGCGAAGAATTGCAGGGCACTCATAAATGCCGTCATATTCTTCAAGCATTGCCTTTCTTTCCTTATCAAAAATAACCGAATAAACTGTCTCGGCAAATTTCGATATTGCCTGAGTTCCCATTACGAAATCAACATGCTTGAATTTTCTCATTATAAAGTCTGCATTTTTCTTCTGCTGACTCATACATCCGCATATTCCGATTATTTTATCGGGATTTTTCGACTTGCTGATTTTAAGAGCACCAACATTACTTAAAACTCTTTCCTCAGCTCCCGCTCTTACGGCACAGGTATTATATATAACAAAGTCTGAAGTCATGGGATCTTCGCTCATCGTATATCCCATTTCGGAAAGAATTCCTTTAAGCTTTTCGGAATCGCTTTCATTCTGCTGACATCCGTAGGTTACAACACACGCAGTAGCATTGGGAATGTTGAGGCTTATATATTCTCTTACTTTTTCTGTATAGTTCATAAGCTTGCACCTTAAACATAATTATTTAGATTATTTTATCATAAAAGTGCATAAATAACAAGGATTTTTTGAAAGATTGACAAAGATATTTCCCTGTGATATATTTAGTGTAACCGGAGGTGTATTTATGAAACGCTTAATACTTATTATACTTGCAATTTCCGTTCTTTTTCTCACATCCTGCGGAAGCACGAAAGAGAACGAAAGACTTACTGTCTCTCAGATAGAAGCCTTAAGAGAGGAATATCCTGTTTGCGGCAAAAAGCTTCACCCTCTTATAGATATAGCAGAAACTGATTTTGAGGATTCCCTTAAGAGAGCGGAAACATTTGTTTACTGTGAAATAACAGGGAATGCAACATATTCCGAAAATGCCTACGGAGAATTCTTCGAATATCCGGTTACGGTTATTTACGATACGGAAAAGCTATATAAAAAGGGTGAAAATTTCACCCTTTATGCAAATAAATATTTTGAAGAATACAATCCTTCCTTCCGAAAGGGAATGAAGGCAATCGTTCCCGTAATAACACCCGAAAAGAATCCGTCAAAAAAAAGCTATGGCGTCATCGGAAGCTATTATGTTACTCCCGAAGGCTTTGCAATTTCCGCCTTCGATGAGGAAAAGCTTTCAAAGGAAAAGCTCTCCGGACTTAAAGCTGATGCGGTAATGAAAAGAATCAAGATTCTCAGACGTTGAGTGTTATCAAATGGTCAGTATCCGACGGCTAGTCGTCGGAAAGTCGAACTGTTTCACAATGCGC
>JAZQFU010000250.1:0-7955 GCA_045539675.1 Clostridia bacterium
ACTCCTACAAGAAGACCCATTCCCAGCTGACCGCCTCTTTTTCCCCGGAAAACGGATTTTATTCCCGAAAGGAGGGCATCGAAGCCGCCGTATTCACGAATGAGAGCGCAGATTGCGGAAACGAGAACGGTAACGATAATGGTTTCAAACATTCCCGAAGCGCCTCCGCCCATGTTGGCAAGAAGCTCCGTGAAGGGGGTGGTTCCTGTAGCAAGCATTATGAAGGAACCGGATATTATTCCCGTTAAAAGCACCGCAAAAACGTTGATTCCGAGAATTCCTCCGATTAAAACCAGTATGTAGGGAATTATCTGAATAAGATTATATTCCTTTGAAACTTCTCCGCTGATTTGGGTGTTCAGGGAAAGAACTATGATGATTACAAGGGAAAGCACCGCCGCAGGAAGCGCAATAAAGAAGTTTTCGCTGAATTTATCCTTCATTTGGCAGCCCTGACCGTTGCAGGCGGCAATGGTGGTATCTGAAATAAACGAAAGATTATCTCCGAACATTGAGCCCCCCATTACCGATGCCACGCAAAGGGGCATATCAAAGCCTGAAGCTCTTGAAACCGCAACGGCGATGGGGGTTAAAAGAGTGATTGTTCCCACCGAGGTTCCCATGGCAAGGGAAACAAAGCAGCTTACGGCAAAAAGAACCGTAACCGCAAAACGGGGAGGGATTACGGAAAGCATAAAATATGCCACGCTTTCGGCACTTTCTCTTCCCACAACACCCACGAAAATTCCCGCTTCAAGGAATATGAGAATCATGGTGAAAATATTTTTGTCGCCGACTCCGTGACCCATAATTTCAAGCTTGTCTTCAAGCTTAAGCTTTTTATTCTGAAGGCACCCGACGAGAAGTGCCGCAAGGAAAGCCACAACAATGGGAATATTATAAAAGCCCATGGGGATTTTCATAACATATTCAAATAAAATTCCCAGCCCCAGATATATAAAGAGGAATACTCCTATGGGGAGCAGAGCCTTTATGTTTCCTTTTTCCATTTTCTTTTTCTCCTTGGTTTTATTATGCATTCGTTTCAATGTGTTGTAATCTGCAGGGAACGGGCTTGCCCGTTCCGTCTTTTCCGGCAGGAGCAAGTCCCTGCCCTGCGGTCAAACCCGATATGATATAAATCTCGTTGCGTCAGCAACATATCGAGTGCAAAGCACATATCGAGTCATTTATGACATATCGAAAATCTCAAAAGAGATTTATATCGACGATTTCAAGCTATGCTTGAAATCATTATACCACATTTTTTTCTTCTTTACAATATATAATATTTATGTTATAATAAATCATAATGGGGATAGTGTATCCCATTAAAAAGACGAAGAGAGGTGAAAATGTGAATACAAATGAGATACTGGACTCTTTAAGAAACGGAACCCTCTTTAACGCTTACGAATATTTCGGATGTCATCGCACCGGGGACGGTTTTGTTTTCCGTGTGTATGCACCAAACGCAAAATCCGTTCACTTAAAGGGTGATTTCAATAACTGGGAGGATTTTGCAAATCCTATGGTAAACCTTGGGGGCGGAATTTATGAAACGGAAGTTCCCGGAGCATCAGTCTACGATAAATATAAGTATTATATTGAGGGCTGTGACGGCATTTTCCGTCATAAAAGCGATCCTTACGGTTATCATTCGGCAACCAGGCCTGAAAACGATTCCAAGGTCTATGATATTGAAGGATATAGCTGGGGTGACGGAAAATACAGAAGCAAAAGAGCCACCGGCAATATTTTAAATAAGCCGGTAAATATCTATGAGGTTCATTTAGGCTCCTTTGTTAAGACCGAGGACGGAGATTTCTTAAATTATTCGGATTACGGTGACAAGCTGGTTTCTTATGTTACGAAGATGGGATATACTCACGTTGAGCTTATGCCAATAAGTGAATACCCTTATGACCCCTCCTGGGGCTATCAGGTAACCGGCTACTATGCACCCACTTCAAGATACGGAACTCCCCACGATTTTATGAGCCTTGTGGATAAGCTTCATCAGGCAGGAATCGGAGTGATTCTTGACTGGGTAGGAGCTCATTTTCCAAAGGATGCCCAGGGGCTTTATGAGTTTGACGGGCGGTGTCTTTATGAATATGAAGATCCTTTGAAAAACGAGCATCCCGAATGGAATACCCGTATTTTCGATTTCGGAAGGGGAGAGGTTATTTCCTTCCTTATTTCCAATGCAATGTACTGGTTTGATAAATACCATATTGACGGACTCCGGTTTGATGCGGTGGCTTCAATGCTTTATCTTGACTACGGAAAAAATGACGGGGAATGGCGTGCCAACCAATACGGCGGAAACGGAAATATTGAAGCGGCGGAGTTTTTGAGAAAGCTTAACAGCGCAGTTTTATCAAAATATAAATGGGGAATGATGATTGCGGAGGAATCCACGGCTTATCCTATGGTTACCGCTCCCGCATATGACGGAGGCTTGGGCTTTAACTTCAAATGGAATATGGGATGGATGAACGATATGTTAAGATATATGTCTCTTGACCCTTATTTCAGAAAGGATAATCATTCTGCAATAACCTTTTCCCTTACCTATGCATTTTCAGAGAATTTCATTCTCCCCATTTCTCACGATGAGGTGGTTTACGGAAAATGCTCGATGATTAATAAAATGCCCGGAGAGTATGAAGAAAAATTTGCATCCTTAAGAGCATTTTTCGGATTTATGTTTGCTCATCCCGGCAAAAAGCTTAATTTTATGGGCAATGAATTTGCTCAGTTTTCCGAATGGAATTTCACCAAGGGTCTTGACTGGGAGCTTCTTTCCTATGATTCCCATAAGAAAATGCAGGAGTTCACGAAGACACTTAATAAATTCTATCTTGAAAACGCTCCTCTCTGGCAGCTGGATACAAGCTGGGACGGCTTCAAGTGGATTTGCCACGACGATAGTTCCCAGAGTGTTGTTTCCTTTATGAGAGAGGATAAAAAAGGAGACCGAATTGTGGCGGTATTCAACTTCACTCCCGTGGAGAGAATGAATTACCGTATAGGAGTTCCCAAAAAAGGCATATATACTGCGGTGCTTTCCTCGGATGATAAAAAATTCGGCGGGAAGAACCGTTATACAACGGAAGCGGCTTCCGAAAAAGAGCCTATGCACGGCTTTTCGGATAGCATAAGGCTTACCGTTCCACCCTTAAGCGCAACCTACTATAAAATTAAACGGAGGTAGCAAAATGCCAAGAAAAAATAAAAAATGCATCGCCATGCTTCTTGCGGGAGGTCAGGGCAGCAGACTTATGGAGCTTACAAGACATACAGCAAAACCGGCAGTACCCTTCGGAGGGAAATACAGAATAATTGATTTTCCTCTTTCAAATTGCGTTAACTCGGGAATAGATACAGTAGGAATTTTAACCCAGTATGAGCCTCTTATGCTTAATGATTACATCGGAAACGGCCATCCCTGGGGCCTTAACAGAAGCTACGGCGGAGTTCACGTGCTTCCCCCTTATTTAAGTCAGAAGGGTGCGGAGTGGTATAAAGGAACCGCCAATGCAATATATCAGAATATGCATTTTATAAACAGATATAACCCCTCTCAGGTTCTTATTCTTTCGGGCGATCATATTTATAAAATGGATTATTCAAGAATGATTGAATATCATAACTCAAATAATGCAGACTGCACCATTGCGGTTATAGATGTTCCCTTAGAGGAAGCATCAAGATTCGGAATAATGAACACCAACGATGACGGTACTGTTTACGAATTTGAAGAAAAGCCCGCTAAACCCAAATCAACCAATGCTTCAATGGGAATTTACGTATTTAACAAGGATGTGCTTGAAGCATATCTTACCGAGGATGAGAATAATCCCGAATCGGATAACGATTTCGGAAAAAATATTATTCCCATGCTCATAAGAGATAATAAGAAGGTATTTGCATATAAGTATGAAGGCTACTGGAAGGATGTAGGAACCATAAAGAGCTTATGGGAAGCAAATATGGATCTTCTTCCTCCTGCAAAGCTTCAGCTTAAAAATAAGCATTTCAAGATTTACGGCAGAAACTATGCAATGCCTGCAAGCTATATTGCAGACCGCACAAAAATTACAAATTCCATAATAGCTGAGGGCTGTGAAATCAGCGGAACGATTATTAATTCGGTGATTTATAACGGATGTACCGTCGAAGCGGGGGCAGTAATCGAAAATTCGGTTGTTATGCCCGGTGCAAAAATAGATAAGAATGCAGTAATTAAATATGCCATCATCGGTGAGGGCGTAAGTGTTCCCGAAGGGGAAGTAGCAGGCACTCCCGAAGATATATGCGTGGTAGGAGGTTAAGGCTATGAAAATGATGGGAGTTATTTTTTCCAATATATACGATAAGTCTCTGGCGGCATTAACCAACGTGCGTGCGGCATCCTCTATTCCCTTCGGCGGAAGATACCGTCTTATTGACTTTATTTTATCAAATATGGTAAATTCGGATATCACCACCATAGGAATCATTGCCAAATACAATTATTCTTCTCTTATGGATCATCTTCATTATGCCAATGACTGGGATCTTGAAAGAAAAGACGGCGGTTTATATATTCTCCCCCCCTTCGGAACGGGAAAAGCGCCTATTTATCAGGGCAAGCTCGATGCTTTATCAAGTGCTCTTGACTATCTTAACAAAACCAAGCAGGAATACGTTGTTATTTCCGATTCAACGGTAGTCTGCAATATTGATTTCAATGAGGTTTTAAAGAGTCATATTGCCTCCGGCTGCGATATAACCTGTGTTGCTCACAGAGAAACCGGATATGAAGGCAAGGCAGATATTATTTTTGAAGCGGATTGCGACGGCAACGTTAAGGAAATTCTCGTTGATGCCGTTCCCGAAGACGGTGCTTTATGCGGCATGGGAATGTATATTATGAAGAGAACCGAGCTTATAGATATCGTTGAATATTCGGTATCCAGAGGCTATACAAGATTTGAAGGGGATTTCCTGCAGAGATATTTCTACAGCGACAGAATCACCGCAAATGTTTATGAATTCAAGAAGACCATTTTAAGAAACAACAGCATTCCCGGATATTTTGAAAATAATATGAAGCTTTTATCCGCAGAGGTTCGAAAAGAGCTTTTCCTTGAGGAAAGACCTGTTCTTACCAAGGTCAGAAACGAACCGCCTACCATTTATTCCGAAGGCTGTCAGGTGAGAAATTCCATGATTGCAGACGGATGCGATATAAAGGGACTGGTTGAGAATTCAATAATATTCAGAGATGTTATCATAGAACCCGGCGCAATAGTCAAAAATTCGGTTATTATGCAGGGCACCAAGATAAAGAGCGGCGCTTATCTTAACTATACCATTCTCGATAAGGATGTTACGGTTAACGGAGATAAGCATATGCAGGGTGATGCTAAGGCGCCCGTAATAATAGACAAAGGAATGACGATATAATGAAAATAGTTTTTGCGGCAAGCGAATGCGGCCCCTTTATAAAGACCGGCGGACTGGGTGACGTTATCGGCGCACTTCCTCCCGAGCTTGCCAGGGGCGGCGATGAAATTTCGGTTTTCGTGCCTTATTATAAAAAAATAAAAGAAAAATACGAGCCGGAGCTTGAGTATATATGCTGCTTTGATGTTTATCTTTCATGGAGAAAGCTTTACTGCGGAATCTTTAAGAAACAGATAAGCGATAATTTTAATGTTTATTTCGTGGATAACGAATACTATTTTATGAGAGATGAGTGCTACGGCCATCCCGATGACGGGGAGCGCTTTGCTTATTTTTCAAAGGCGGTGCTTGAAGCCTTCTATCATCTCGATATGAATCCCGATGCGGTTCATTGCCATGACTGGCAGACAGCAACAATACCGCTTCTTTTAAAATCAACCTACGGGCTTATTGACCGCTATGCAAAAATAAAAACAGTTCTTTCAATTCATAACGTGGAATATCAGGGTAAGGCTGACTTAAACTTCGTAACCGAAGTGCTCGGAATTTCTGCCCAGTGGAACAGCGTTTGTGAATTTGACGGCTTATTCAACGGCTTAAAGAGCGGAATAGTTTTATGCGATAAGCTTTCCACCGTTTCGCCTACTTATGCCTTTGAGTTAAGACACGCTTATTTTGCCCACGGTCTTGCAGAGATTATTTCGGAAAATTCATACAAGATGACCGGAATATTAAACGGCATAGACGAAAACGTAGGCCCCGCCTCAGATGAATATCTTTATAAGAAATACCGTGCGGGAAGATATAAGACAAAGCTTGAAAACAAAGCCTTCCTCCAGGAAACCCTGGGTCTCAGGGTTGATGAAAATATTCCCGTTGTGGGAATGATTTCAAGGCTTGTAACCCATAAGGGGCTTGAGCTTCTTGAAAGAGTTGGGGATGAAATTGCCGGAAGAGGAATTCAGCTTGTTATTTTAGGAACGGGAGATGCAAGGTTTGAAAACTTTTTCCGTCAGCTTGCCGCAAGGCATCCGGGAATGGTTTCTGCAAATATAACCTTCTCAAATGAGCTGGCAAGCAGAGTTTATGCCGGCTCGGATTTCCTTCTTATGCCCTCGAAGAGTGAGCCCTGCGGACTTTCGCAGATGATAGCCATGAAATACGGAACCGTGCCTATCGTTCGTGAAACCGGCGGACTTTTCGATACGGTTTATCCCTATAATCCCGAAACAGGAGAGGGAAGGGGATTAACCTTCAAAATCTTCAATGCCCACGATATGCTTGATGCGGTAGTAAGAGCCGCAGAGCTTTACCGTGATAAAAATAAAATGAAGGCATTGGTTAAAAATATTATGAGTATTGATTTCGGCTGGAAAAACGCCGCCGAAGAATATAAAAAGCTATATTAATTGGCGCCAACAAGCGTCGGAGAGGATTTTTCAATGATTAAAATGGATAAGAAAAAGGCAATTGCCCTGATTGGGGAAAAGTGTACCACAAATTTCGGATGCGATCTTAAAGAGGCTACCACAAAGCAGCTTTACTTTTCTATGTGTGAAGCGCTGAAGGAGCTTATGATCAAGCAGAGAAATGCGTATACCAAAAAGGTAAGAGAAGAGGAAGGCAAGCAGGTTTACTATATGTCTATGGAATTCCTTATAGGAACTTCACTTCGTAACAACCTGTTTAACCTGGGACTTTTAAAGCCCTTTACCGATGCTCTTAAGGAATACGATATTGATATTAAGGATTTATTTGATATGGAGCCGGATGCAGGACTCGGAAACGGCGGTCTGGGAAGACTTGCGGCCTGCTATCTTGATTCAATGACAACCTTAGGGATCCCCGGAAACGGATTCTCTATAAGATACGAATTCGGAATTTTCCGTCAGAAGGTTGTTGACGGCTGGCAGATGGAGTTCCCCGATAACTGGTTAAACGACGGAGACGTATGGCTTAAAATGCGTCACGATGAAATGTATGAGGTTAAATTCGGCGGCTACGTTCGGGATACCTTTGAAGACGGTAAATTCAGGGCAGTTCACGAGGGATACAGCGTTGTTAATGCAATTCCCTACGATATGTTTATTTCGGGATACGATTCCGAAGCGGTTAATTCCCTTGTGCTCTGGAGTGCAAAATCTCCCAAGAATATGGATATGGGAGACTTTTCCAGAGGTCTTTATATGAAATCCCTTGAGGAAAACACCATGGCAGAGGTAATTACCAAGGTGCTTTACCCCGCAGATGACCATATTGAAGGAAAGAGATTAAGATTAAAGCAGCAGTATCTGCTCGTTTCTGCATCTCTTCAGAGTATTATTGCAAAGCACCTTAAGAGCTACGCTTCTCTTGATAATCTTGCAGATAAGGTGGCAATTCATATTAACGATACCCATCCTGCTCTCTGCGTACCCGAGCTTATGAGAATCCTTGTGGATGATTACGGCTACGGCTGGGATGATGCATGGAAGATTTGTCAGAATACTCTTTCATAT
>JAZQFU010000251.1:0-5436 GCA_045539675.1 Clostridia bacterium
TAAGGTATCGATTATAAAGCAGGTTTCAGTCGTGAAATCCGCGGGTTCAAACACTGCAGGCGGAGGCAGTGGAGGCGGAGGCAATACTCTGAAGAATAATCCAAGCTTTTCCGTTGAAGTCAGAGGCGAAAAGATAGAAAATGAAGCTCCGTTACTGGATATCATAGGAAAGAAAGTAAGTCCCTTTATTGATTTATCCGGATATGAATGGGCAAAAGATGCGATTCTGAGTCTTTATGAAAAAGGAATAGTACACGGCACGGGTAAAGAAACCTTCGAACCTTCAAGAGAAATAACAAGAGAGGAATTTTTAAAGCTTGTTATATCAGCTCTCGAGATTCCTCTGAACGGCGAAAATGCAGAGTTTTCTGATGTGGATGAAAATGCATGGTATTTTCCATATGTTGCAACAGGAAGTGCCAACGGCATAATTTCGGGAACAGGTAACAATATGTTCGGAACAGGCAAACCGATAATCAGGCAGGATATGGCTGTTATTGCATTTCGTGCGATGGAAGAAAAAACGGAAAATGCATACTGTGAATATGCGGACAGTGCTGAAATTTCCGATTATGCAATTGATGCGATTGCTTATTTTACAGAAAAAGAAGTATTAAAGGGAACCGGTGAAAACTTTTTTAATCCCACCAAAAATGTAACCAGAGCAGAGGCGGCAAAGTTTATTTGTAATTTGCTTGCTTTACGCTGAGAAAGGAGTTATGTTGTGAAAAAATTATTATCATTTATGATTTCTTTAGCTTTACTTTTGTGTTGTTCTGGTTTAAATGCATATACTATGGAGTCGGAAAAGGGAAGCTTTACCGTTGTAAGAGGCTTGCTTGATGCTCTTGAAATAACCGATGAAAACTTCGGTGCATATGAAGATGAAATAACGCGCGGAGAGTTTATAATGCTTGCGGCAGAGGCGACCGGAATTTATGATTATATTCCCGAAGGGATTGGCAGTTCGTTTTCGGATGTGGGAATTGAAAATCCTTGTTGTAAAGCAGTTTATATAGCAAAAAATATGAAGCTTATTTCAGGGTACGGAGATAATACCTTTCGTCCGGATGAAAAAATAACCTTAAATGAAGCTATCGTTGTTTCCGTAAATCTGCTGGGTCTTAATGCCACGGTGAATTATTCTGGCGGATATCCTGCCGGGTATTATAAGGCTGCACGGGAGAATAAGCTTCTTAAGGGTATAAATTTAAACGGAACAGATTTAATGGATAAGGGTAATGCACTTTTACTTATATATAATACCCTTCACGCTGAAGTTCTTATCCCTGTTGAATTTTCAGATGACAACGTTCGTTATGAAACCAGAAGCGGAGATACACTCTTAAAAAACGGCTTCGGAGTGGAATTGGTTGAGGGTATTCTTGACGGGGTTGATATTTCATCAATATACGGTGATAACGATGTTCCTTCCTATACCGTTACAATCGACGGAAGAGTTATAAGAAGAAACGGAACAAATGCAAATGATTATTTTGGATATAACGTTCAGGGATATGTTTCTGAAATTAACGGAAGGGATTCACTTATTTATATTTGCGAAAGAGAAAGCTATAATAAAGAAATACTTGTTGATATTGAAAATGTAACCGGAATTTCGGATTATAATATAATCACCGCCGATGAAGAAGGAAAAGTAAAAAAAATATCTTATTCTCCCTCCGCTGCAATTATTTATAATGGTGTTGCAACAACCTTGGATTTTGATATGAATATGATAAACGGCTGCAGCGGAACAATCAGGGTTCTTGATAATAATAAAGACGGAAAAACAGATATAATTTTCATTGAAGTATATGATGAATATGTGGTTGGAAGAATAGATAAGAAAACAGGATACGTTTATGACTTTTTCAATCCCGCAAAAAAGATTTGTCTTAATACAGAAAGTGATGAACCCTATACGCTTCTTTATTCTTCAGAGGGAGAAGAAATAAGCTTTGAAAGTCTTAAGCCTTACAGCAGTATTGTTGTTTATTCTTCGGCACCTGATGCAATTCAGACCTTCAACAGGGGGTATGTATCCGATGAAAAAGTAACGGGAATCCTTGAGTCTGTATATGAAGAAAACGGACATACATATTATGTTGTAAACGGAAATCCGGTAAGACTTACGAAATCTCTTTCAGAGGCTGATAAGGGAATCCCCGGTAACGAAGTGATTATTACTCTTAACAGTTTATCTCACGGTGCATATCTGAAGTACGGTGAAGATTCCGGAGCATCATGGGCGCTGCTTGTTAAAGGTGCGGTTGCAGGTGGTTTTGAGGGAAGTCTTCAAATGAAATTTATGAATTCCGACGGAAAAATGAACACAATCAATTCTGCAGAAAAGATTAATATAGACGGAATTGACTACAATTCGGTAAGAGATTCAGAGGTTGTTTTAAGACATCTTGAAGCAGCATCTGAAAAGCTGGGAATAACAAATACAAACGGAAAATGTCATCAGGCGGTTAAATATAAGCTGTCATCTGACGGAAAAATAAAGGAGATAGATACTGCTCTGCAGTACTATAATGAAAAACTGAGTCCTTCCTGTCGATTGACTGAAAGAGCGGAAGCAGAAGGTTTAAATTCTGTATTTGCAGTTAAAACAACGAAAAATGATTATCTTCCGTCTCTGAAAGTTTATAACGGAAAGGTTCTTGTGGCAGATAATGCAGTTGTTTATAATTTTCCGTCAATATCAGAGGATGATGAAATCTATTATCGTATATCCGGCAAAAATGATGCTTTTGCTTCCGGAAACTCAAATGAGCTTGCAAGAATTGCATTTTTTGATTCTCCGACAACGTTATATTCCGATACTTTCATACAGGGATATAATAATGACAGTATTTCCGGAGATATATCCGTTATGTATTTTTCGGTTATAACGAAAATTACTTCATCATTAACCTCTGACGGAGAAAAATGTGTTAAGCTTTATCTTTCAACACATGGTGCTAACGAAACAGTTCTGTGCGATCCTGCCCTTTACGGAAACGGTGATTCGGGAATAACTGCAGGTGAGTTGCAGGTAGGAGATATGATATATTATATAAAAAATCCCGTAAGCGGTATGATGGAGAATTTTCAGCTGAGATACAGGTGGAATGAAAAAAAAGCATACTGCTATCATGAGAATCTTCACGGAATAGAAAATGCTTATGTTTACGGGGTTTATGATGACGGAATTATCTTTGTTCGTACAGATGATATCAGCAAAATTGAAGAGGAATTTGAGAAAGGTAACTATATGACGGTGGATACGTCTCTGGTTCCTACGATAGCTGTAATTGAACTTTCCGCACCTGATAAAGAGAAGGTTCGTACTGCAACATGTGATGACTTTGTGGGTTATGATAAATACGGAACCGAAGCATCAAAACTTCTTTTCCACTACTATACGAATTCCAAAAATGTTACACGTGAGTTATTTATTGTTAAGGAGGGGAGATAATGATTAAGAAAATACTCAGTTCTTCGCTTGCAGTATTGCTTATGACTTCATCTGTGGGTTTTTCCTATGCTACCAAAGAGCCTGAATTCCCTGAATTAATAAAAAAGAATTTGTCTTCATATGTATTTTATGAAGATTTTGAAAAATATGCAGATGGCGATGCTCCCTTGGGAATGACTCTTTTCAATTCATCCTCTGTTTCAAAGACGGAGGTTGCCGTAACGAATACTACGGGCGGAGAAAAAGGTAAAACTCTCCTTATAAGTGATAACGATACGGAGGGAAATTCGGCGGTAACATTAAGAATTCCCACCACGGAAAAATCAGCAACCGTTGAGTTTAAATTAAAGGCGGCACAAAGTGATGAATCTGCATTGCCGGCATATATTCAGCTTAAAAATTCGAGCGGAATAGCAGCTCAGGTTACCATAACAAAGCTTGGAGAACTTTATTACAACGGGGAAGAAAAAAACTATCCCATTGGAAACAGAAGAATGATTAAGAATGAATGGTATACTGTCAAGCTGAGACTTGATTATGAAAAGCAGACTATTGATATTTATCTTTCCGGGGAACAGCTTAAGGGCGATAATTATACTGCAAATACCGAATTCAGACTGGATAAGAAAAAAGGACAGATGCTTGCCTCAGGGCTTCCTTTAAAGAGTGGCGCCAAGGGCGCCGCTGCAGATACTCTTTATATTGTTACCTCCGGTAATACATATACGGGTAATATATGGATGGATGACATCGGAGTTACTCATAATCAGGAAAGCATTCCTTTCGATATGGAAAAGCCGCCAAAAATAATTCCCGCGACGGTGGAAGCACCTAAAATGAGATTACTTCCGGGAAAGCAGAATCTTCTAATCGACGGTAAATATTTTTATTTTTCAGCACAGCCGTATTATTACGGGGAAAGTCTGATGGTGAAATATACCGATGCGTCAAGAGCGCTTCGACTGTTATATTGGGTGAAAGGGGATAAGATAACCCTTTCATCTTCCGAAAATACCGTTGTACTCAATAAGAACTCGGATGTGATTAAGCTTAACGGGAATGAAAAGAAGCTTTCAGCAGCAGTTACGAGTGAGGGATTTATTCCTTTTAAAGACGTTGCACAGTTATGTGGGTATAGTCTGAAAAAAGAAAACGATGTATTGATGCTTGAGGGGAGTGTGAAGTAAATGAAAAGAAGAATAATTTCACTTGTTTTAAGTATGTGTATATTATTCAGCATACTTTCATTTCCTGCGGTTTCTGCAGAAAAGGACTGGCCTTATTATAATTCAGATGCAATGCAATTCAGACCTGCCGGCAACTATCATTCAGAGCAGAATCCGCCGCATTTTTCCTGGCCCTATGTTGATAATGCTAAAAGCTATGATATTGCCGTTGCTACCGATCCTGAAATGAAAAACGTTGTTTATTCCAAATCGGGGATTGAGAGAAATGTATATAATTTCCCCTATATTTTTGAAACGAAGACTGTATATTACTGGAGTGTGCGATTTAAAACCTCCTCCGGTCTTTCTTCCTGGAGTGAGCCAAGGCGATTCATAATTGATGAAAATGCTTATGAGTTTCCCGTGCCGGAATCAGCCTTTGATGTAGCTTCGGTTCTTGCTGATAAGAAAAGACCGTATAATAATACGGATTTTTCGGGAATTGATAAGCTTTCAGTTTATCCCCTCATAAAAAAATATGTGGATGATTTTATTAAAGAGCCTATCCCTGAAGCAGATGCGGTAAAAATGGAGGTGCTTGATTCAAAGCTTTCTAATTCAGGAGAGCTTTATAAGCTATGGAATTTCAAAATAAGAGATATGCTCTATACTGCAATGCTTTATAAAATCAGTAATGACAGAACGTATCTTGAGCACGTAGTCAGGATGATTGATAAAATTCATACCTGGAATCCTGCTGAATCCTTTGTATTTAATCAGTATACAGATACCACCGAGGCTATG
>JAZQFU010000252.1:0-14773 GCA_045539675.1 Clostridia bacterium
AAGGTGGGTTGCGAAGCAACTCGGATGAGGTGGCATGCTTTGATAATGCTACTGGCTGATCCGGCAAGGGGGATTTAAGAATTCCCCTTGCCCCTTTGCAATCCACTTGGGCCCCCAACCGGGGCTCAGTCGCCGCACGGCTGCTGTGCATTATGTATTGTAGAAAAGGGAAATATCCCATGTCCGGCACCGAAATCTTTTGTAAACTCGTAAATATTTTAATTTTAAAATTGTAAGGGAGTAATGCATTCCCCTATGAGGGGAAGGTGTCAAAATCTCTGGTTTTGACGGATGAGGTGGAAAACCGCCCTCCCGAAATGCATCACGTTCAACTAGTGAGTAATGAACAATTTTGTTATAAAATGTGTTTCAATTTATAACAAGAAAGGGGAAACACAATGAAAAATCGTTTAATTTCAGTTGCATTTCTTATTGCAATGCTTTCATCATTTTCTCTTTTTGCTTCTGCAGAAACTGTTCTGCTGGATAGATCGCAGCCTTCATTTGATGAAGAAGAAGCATACAAAGAAAATGATTATTACGGAAGCTACGGTGTAAGAGGCACAAGCAAACAGGGGAAAGGTGTGCTTTCTCTTTATGATGATAACGGCAACAAGATGATAAAAATGGCGATACCAGAAGCTGTAACTTCAGGTTTTAATTCTGCTATGCTCACCATGTTTACCAACAGAAACCATAAAGAATATTATAAAAAAGGTGTAATAATAGATTTAGATGTTATTGCTTCTGAAAGCGCTACTATAATTTTACATACCCGTGGAGGCTCCTATTATACATTTACTTTTTTTAAGATAGAAAATCTTAAATTAATACCTGCTACCGGACGTAGCACATACGAAGCTGATACAAGTAAGCATGCAACCCTTGAAAAAGGAAAAATGCATAATTTAAAAATTGTTTTTGATACTTCATCAAAATCTTATACTATTTATCTTGATAAAAAGCAGGTCGGAGATAAGTATACCGTTCAGGATGCATATCTTTCCTGGAAGGCAAATTCAGAATATTTTGATGCGGCAACGGGTGCAATGAAGGAAGTGCCTGAACTTTACTTCCGTCTTATGCCGAATTTAGAGGGAGAAACAACTTATCCTGTTGAAGCATTTGTTGATAACTTTAAGATTATAAGCTATAACCTTGAAGGAATGGAAGTATCATCATTCTTTGATATTTTTGATGAAAACGGGGAAATTGTTTCTGAGTATAATCCTTCCGCACCTTCACATAAAATAGGACTTGATGTATTTAATAATACCGATGCAGCAGACGAGGTTGCTTTGGTTTCCCTTAAATATAAGAAAAACGAAAACGGATTTAACTTACTTGATTCATACTCTGTTAAAAGACTTCCTTTGGAAAAAGGATATAACAGATTAGATTTTAACAATGTGTTAATTCCCGATAATGATCCTTCTTATGTTTCAAAGCTTATATTTTTAGACAGTCTGTATAATCCCGAAATGAGAGCGCCCATATATTCACTTGCAAATGACGGTACCTCTGTTACGGTAACAAAAACCGATAAGCCTGCAGCTGCTTCAGTTGTGAACAGCACAATCGAGGCTGTAAATCTTGACTCAGAGATTACAATATCGGGGATTGCACAGGATGCAGAAGAGCAGCCTTTGTTTAATGTTCCCGTGGGACTTACAATACTTAATAAAGATGCTGCAAAAGATGATCTGAAAACCGAATATGATGCGTTAAGCAGCGAAACAGACGGTCTGACATCATTTGTATATTCCGATATAACCACAACTGATATAGACGGAAAATATACCTTTAAGGTGGAAATGTCTGCTGATGCTCCTTCGGGAGATTACCTTTTAATTGCCAATGTGGGCGGTAAAGAAGTATCTGCTACATTAAGATATTTAACTACTGCGCAAAAGCAGTCTTCTATTAAAGAAATCAATGATGCACTTTCAAAAACAGCGGATGATTTATTAAATATAATCGCAGATAGTGATGCAGCTTTTTCTCTTTCTTTATTCTTGGGCTATACCTCGGATGAAGAAATGTATAACTCAGTTAAAGATAAAGCATCTTTCTTTGAGCTTGTAAAAAGCTACGGGGAATATTCCGAAGAGTTTAGCGAGGCAGGTGATTCGGTTAACCGGTTTAATAAAAACTTGGATAATGCAATACTTCTTTCAAATCTTGAAAGTATTGATGATTTAGCGGAGTTAAAACAAAATGCTGAAAGCATAGCGAAGCAAACAGGGCTTATTGTAGACGGAATTACCGATGCAAACAATGATGCAGTTTATACTGCTTTATCAGAATTCTCTGATTTTTCATCTTTGGAAAAAATCAATAAGTGTATTGCGGAAGCGATAGTTTTATATAATATTCCCAATGCAGAAAACTGGGGAGCTATAAAGAATGCTGTTGAATCATATTCTGATTTGCTCGGTCTTGATTTAAGCGACAGTAAAGTTGATTACGACGAAGTATATCATAAGATGTATGACTTAAAAGCAGGATATACCGGTATTTCAGAAATAGTTGCAAGCTTTAATGAGCTTAAAAACTCAACACCTGTTGTAATTACCCCACCACCTGCTGTTAAACCTTCGGTTGGCGGCGGCGGAGGCGGCGGTGTTGCCTCAAGACCTGTAGTTAATGAAGAAGTTAAAGCGGAAGTTGAAAAGGAAGAGATAATAAAGCCTGAACAGTCGGTAAAAGCTATGAATTTTACTGATGTTACGGAAAACTTCTGGGGCTACGATGCTATAAACGAGCTGTATTCAAAAGGAATTGTAAAAGGGATAAGCGAAACTGAATTTGCTCCCGACTCGTCCGTAAAAAGAGAAGAATTTGTGGCAATGCTTGTAAGAGCCGCAAATCTTAAGATGAAAGAAGAAAATAAAGAATTTACCGATGTGCCCGGAGAGGCATGGTATAAAGAAGTAATTGATATAGCTTTTTCAAACGGAATAATAAGCGGAAGAACAGACGGAAGCTTCGGTGCAGGTGAAAGCATAACCCGTCAGGATATCGCGGTAATTATAGGAAATATGCTTGAAAAAGGCTTAATATCAGAAAAAGAAGATGAAAACAAAAGCTTTAATGATATGGCAGTTGTGTATGATTATGCAAGAAGCTCGGTTGAAAGAGTGCTTAAGCAGGGAATAATTTCCGGTTATTCCGAAGGGGATTTCCGTCCTCTTAATAATGCAACCAGAGCGGAAACTGCAGCAATCATTTACCGTATTCTGGATAGAATAAAAGGATAGGATTATGAATAATATGGTTCAATTTGAAGATTGGCAGATAAAAAAGGAAAGAAAGCCCGGCGAGGAGTTTTTATGGATTCCGGGAGAGGATTCCGTCCGTGCAGAGCTTTCAGGAATAAGATATACGGCAGTTGAATTTGCAAGAATCTCGAAAAGTATATCCGGAAATTCCTTTTACAGAATAAGCTACGAAAAGGAAGAAAAAAATCTTTCTGTTAAGGTTATTTACGGTTGGCTGGATGAAAAAGGAGAAAACCTTGCAAGAGGATATGCAGATAACGGGCAGAGCATTGTTTCTCCCGAAGGAGCTGTTTTTCTTGAGCTTTGTGTACTTTTCTTTTCCTACGAAAAAGGAGAAGGAGAGGTGCGGAATTTAAAGGCTGAATATCTTGGTGAATATGAGCCGAAGCCGGTTAAGCTGGCGACAGTTGCCCTGGACTATTTCAACCAAACGATTCCTGTCAGCAGGGAATACAATCTCAACTCAAATCTTGAAAAAATAGATGAGCTTTGCAAAGCTGAAAGTCCTGATATTATTGTGCTCACAGAGACCTTTTATACCAGAAAGACTTTATTGCCCGTAAGGGAATGTGCGCTGGGAGAAGATAGTGAGCCCATAAGACTTGTGAGGGAAAAGGCGAAAAAGTATAATACATATATTGCCTTTTCCTTCCATGAGGTCGAAAACGGAGTATATTATAATACGGCTTTCCTTATAGACCGTAAGGGAGAAATTGCAGGCAAATATCATAAAGCTCATCTGACTATGGCAGAGCTTGAGGCGGGAATGGCTCCCGGAAGTGAAATAAAAGTATTTGATACCGATATAGGAAGAATCGCAATTCCTGTATGTTGGGACTTATTCTTCCCCGGATACGCAATGGAAATAACAAAGCAGAAGGTTGATATAATATGCCATCCTACTGCCGGCTTTCTTGATTTCAGAATGTGTCAGAGAGCCAAGGAGTGCGGCGCATATCTTATCGTTTCTACCGTTCATGACTATTCAGCATCAGCGATTTACGGTCCCAACGGAATGAGGCTTACCGATGCCTCGGAGCATAACGGATACGGCGTTGTTGAGGTTGATATGAATAAGCCTGTGTATACCTACTGGCAGTCATATCCTGCCGATACTGACGGAACGAATATCTATCGTAATGAATCCAGATGGGATTTGTATTGATTAACAGGAAGAAAAACTATGAACTTTATTGTATATTCATTTGCCGTGCTTAAGAGCGTAATTTACGGATTATCCGTATTTTTTACCGGGAAGCTTACTTCGTCGGTCGACGTTCTTGATGTGCTGGCTTTAAGATTCATACTGAGCTTTTCAGTATTATGGTTATTAAAAATATTAAAATTTCTGAAAATTGAAATCGGAATAAAGGATTTTTTCAAAACAGGTGATAAGTCAAAAGGTGTCAGGGATATTTTTATAGCCTCTCTTTTTCAACCGTGCTTATATATGTTTTTTGAGACTCTGGGAATATCAATGACCACCGGAATAACTGCCGGGGTAATCCTGGCATTAACGCCTATAACAAGCTGTATATGTGAAATGATATTTTTAAAAGAAAAAACAACATTCATACAGAAGGTATTATTGATAATCGGAATTATAGGTGTTATATATATTGCCGTAAACACAAATTCCTCTGAGGGAAAAGATACCTTTGCAGGAATTATGTTTATGGTTTTTGCCGTTGTTTCCGGTTCGCTTTGTTGTACCTTTACGAGGAAATCATCAAAGGATTTTTCAGCCACGGAAATCACCTATGTTGCGTCAGTTCTCGGAATGATAGTGTTTAATGCCGTAAATATCGTACGGCATCTGATTGACGGAAATATATCAGGTTATTTTCTTCCGTATTTCGATATACATAATATGATAGGCTTTATATTCCTTGGAATATTGGCATCAATTATAGCTGCGGAAATGAATGCTTTTGCTCTTTCAAGAATGCAGATATCTACTATGGCTTCATTTATCGGAGTATCCACACTCACAACCATAGCTGTAGGAGCAATATTCAACGACGAGAAGATATATCCGTTTCATATCATCGGACTTATCCTTATTGCAGTCGGGATGATAGGCGTCAGTTATATACAGATTAAAAAAGATAAAAACGGCAATGTCAAGAGTCGAAGGTGAGGTAGTAATATGAAAATATTAATAACAAAGCCGAAAGGTAATGACGTATTTGAAACTTTTTTTACCGATAAGGCAATAAAGGAAATAGAAAAGCTCGGTGAAGTTAAATATAATCCGCACGGCAGAGAATACACGAGAGAAGAGCTGAAGGCGGAATTAAAGGATATTGATGTTGTATTCACCGGCTGGGGAGCAACCTGCTATGATGAAGAACTGCTTGAAAATGCGGATAAGCTGAAGGTTATTGCTCATACCGGCGGAAGCGCAGCAGCTTTAATAAGCGATGAGCTTAAAAAGAGAAATATAACCTTGTTATCGGGAAACAGACTTTATGCGGAATCGGTTGCAGAAGGTGCACTTACATATATTCTTATGGCGCAGAGGAAAATGCTTGAGAATATTTCGGATATGGAAACTCTGGGCTGGCCGGCTGAATATCATTTTACAAAAGGCTTGAAAAAGAAAACCGTGGGAATCGTCGGCTTTGGTATGATTGCCAAGAATCTTGCAAGAATATTAAGCGTGTTTGACGTGAAAATCAAGATTTATTCAAGCTATCTTTCAAAAGAAGAAGCAGCAGAATATAATGCAGAGGTTTGCACCCTTGACGAAATTTTTGAAACCTGTGATATAATATCCGTTCATTCGGGCCTGAATGCAAAAAATCTTCACCTTATAGATAAGAAGTTTTTCAGTAAAATGAAGGATGATGCTCTTATTGTCAATACTGCAAGAGGAGCGGTTTTAAACGAGGACGATTTGATTTCAGAGTTAAAGACGGGAAGAATAAGGGCAGTGCTTGATGTATACGAGATTGAGCCGCTTCCCGAGGATTCAGGCTTAAGAGGACTCCCTAACGTTATATTGGTTCCTCATAAGGGCGGACCTACTACAGACGTAAGAGAAGTTGTAACCATTGAATTATGTAAAGATATAGAGAATTATTTCAGCGGAAACAGAGAGCTTGCTCACGAAATATCTTTTGAATATGCAAGCCGTATGACAAATGAAAGCAAGTTTATGAAAAAACAGTAATTAACAGGCTGTGGCCGAATATGATGAAATAAGGGGCTGCCTCACTTTTTTAGTGAGACATGCCCTTGTTTTATTTGGATATTAAACGTTTCCTTTGATATAAAAATGACATTAAAATGCATATAAATGTCTTGAAATACTTATTTTCCGGATGTATAATGAATTTATCCTGGAAAATAAGGAAGAATGATAAGCTATGGATAAGCAGCAAAAAATCGATATAATTCTTGAAGTTGCAAAAGCATATTATAACCGCGGAGCATTTATTCAATATGATCAGAGAAGCTTAGACAGGGTGGTGCAGTTGACACCGCGACCGGGAAAACTGTTTCCCCCCGAGGCAGCCACGCGGGAAAAAACGGTTTTTCTTGATTGCTCCTCATTTGTGAATGCCGTATACCATCAGGCGTTTGGCTATCCGCTTTCTGCTGATTTGACCTGGCATATGATAGACTATGTTAAACCGCGGATTTTCTACTATGAGCTTACTCATAATGAAACCCGAAAGGATATTTCGGAAATTGAAAAGAAAATAAGGGAGCTTATTGAACCGGGGGATGTTATTACTTATGACAGAGGCGTGGGCTCGGGGCATACGCTTATGTATACAGGGGATGATAAGTTTATTCATTGTACTTCAAACGGAAGACCGGATAGCTATGATTATGTCAATAAGAAAAGCAGAGAGTATGAGGACGGAGGAATCTTTATTCAGGATATTTCCGTGCTTTTCGAACCGGATGACGGTGAGGATGTGAAGAAAGGAAGTCTCTTTTGCCGTAATAACCGCCGCTTTGCTGTTGCCAGACCTCTTGATATTATGGGGGAGCCGACTGAAAACGCAATAGCACGTTCAGACAGGGCAAAAGACCTTTTGTGTGAAGTGACCGTTTCTCATCCCGGCGGTCAGCATATATCATACGGCGAAAAAGCTGAATATACTGTTTTTGTCAGAAATCTCAGTTGTGAAGAAAAAAATGTTGAAATATCTTTTCAGGAAAATACTGTTGTAAAAAAAGCCGGTGCAGGTAAGACAATTAGCGCGGCTTTTCTTAAGGAAGTCAGAAACTCAGAGGAAAAACCGAAGGTTACCGTTAATACGCTGGATGTTTTTGTGCCGGGAATACTGGTTGGGAATTCAATCGACGGATCGAAGCTTGCGCAGATTATAACGATTGTATGTGAAAAGCTTGCTGATAATGCTTCAGCTGTTGAAGCTGCTGCGTATGCTTACGGGAAATTCGGAATAGAGATGGATAACGACGAACAGAAAAATATATGTAACTCATTTCATCTTCACGATTCAACAAAGGGAGATGTTTTATCACGAAAAAGGCGGAATAATAAAAAAGATTGCGGAGTAAACTCTCTCTTCGGCGGTTATGGTGTAATAACCCCTGAGGTTGTGTTTGACTACGGGATACGGTGCAACAAAATTCAGAGAAGAGATTTAATGCCGGGAGATATAATTCTTTGCAGCGATGATCCCTACGGTGTTAATACGTACAGTTCGTTTTATACAGGCGATAAGCTTATAGGATGTTTTGATGCCGGTAACAATGCAGAATGCATTGAGAATTCTGATATTGACGTATTTATCGACAGCTTATTCGGAAGATTTTGTTTTGTGATTTTAAGACCGTATATGTGAAAGAATGATTCAGGAATTAAATAATTAAAAGGAGCGACCTCGTTGAGATTGCTCCTTTTCAGATTAGTTTTTACTTATTCATCAAAGAACTTATCGTGAATTGCTTTAACAGCTCTTTCTGCTTCGCCTTCATCTATAAGTACGCTGATTTTGATTTCAGAAGTTGAAATCATATTGATGTTTATGTGTGCATCATAGAGTGCTTCAAACATTTTAACTGCAACGCCGGGGTGGGAAACCATTCCTGCACCAACGATGGAAACCTTTGAGATTTCCTTTTTGCATTTGATTTCCTTTGCACCGAGAACGTCGAGGTGATCCTCGATTACCTTATATGCATCCTCAAGGTCATTTGTTGCAACCGTGAAGGAAATATCCTTTGTATTATCTCTTCCTATAGACTGAAGAATAACGTCTACGCTTATATTTGCTGATGCAAGGAAGTTAAAGAGCTGATAAGCTCTGCCGGGTTCATCGGGAAGACCGATAACCGAAACTCTTGCAACGTCATTATCTCTGGCAACGCCTCTAACTAACATTTTTTCCACAAGCTTTACCTCCTTAACCGTGGTACCTTCTTTTTTCTCAAAACTGGATCTGACAACAAGATTAACGCTGTATTTTTTAGCCATTTCAACGGAACGTGAGTGAAGCACGTTTGCGCCGAGTGCCGCAAGCTCAAGCATTTCGTCATAAGAAATATCATTAAGCTTTTTAGCATTGGGAACGATTCTCGGATCTGCGGTATATACTCCGTCAACATCGGTATATATTTCGCATACAGAGGCTTTGAGTGCCGCAGCAAGAGCAACGGCTGTGGTATCCGAACCGCCTCTTCCGAGGGTTGTTATAGCGTCGTTTGAATTGATTCCCTGGAAGCCGGCAACAATGACGATTTTATTTTTATCAAGCTCCTGATGGAGTCTCTGAGTATTAACCGTCTTGATTTTTGCCTTGGTGTTATCTCTGTTTGTTTTAATACCTATCTGCCATCCGGTCAGCGAGGTAACGGGATAACCCATTTTTTCAAGCGCCATGGAAAGGAGAGCAATTGTAATCTGCTCGCCTGTGGATAAAAGAACGTCCATTTCTCTTTTGGACGGATTGGGGTTTATTTCGGCAGCTTTTTCAATAAGCTCGTCTGTGGTATCACCCTGCGCCGAAACAACAACCACCATCTGATTGCCTTTATCGTAAGCTTCTCCGATAATGCCTGCAACACGGAAAAGCTTTTCCGCATCAGCAACCGAAGAGCCGCCGAATTTCTGAACAATAAGACTCATTTGCTAATTAACCTCCTCAGGAAATTCTGAATTTTTTGATTACGGAAACTGAAGCCAGCTTTTCTTCAAGCTCGGAAACCTTCATTGCCTCAGATATGAATCCGAATTCCCCATCTTTGATTTTTATGATTCCGAAGCTCTCATCCATTATGGGTGAAACTTCATTTATATTATATTCACTTTCTCCCGAAACTCTTATAAGGAAGCTTGATTTTGTTTCCCCGTAGGGGAGAAGCGAAATTTTACCGTTTTTTCCGTATCCGATAGGGAAGGAAAGTGCTTTATCGGTAACTGCATCGAGAATATCCTGAACAACTGCACTTGCAGTTGCTTCCTTGCCTGCGCCGCGACCGTAAAACATAACGTCACCCAACGCATTTCCCGTTGCGGTAACGCAGTTGAAAACTCCGTCTACGCTGAAAATGGGATTATTGCAATATACCACCGAAGGCTCTACCGAGCAGGTAACGGTGTCCGATTCAAAATCTGCAAAGCCCATAAGCTTTATTTTTGCGCCTACTGCTTCTGCATAAGCAACGTCATCCTTCGTGATTTTCGAAATCCCTTCCGTGTGAACTTCATCGGGATTTATATAGCTTCCGCCGCAAAGGGAAGCGAGAATGGAAATTTTCCTTCTTGCATCATGACCGTCAATATCCGCAGAGGGATCTTTTTCGGCATATCCCTTATCCATTGCATCCTTAAGAGCGGTTTCAAAATCCACTCCCTCGGCAAACATCTGGGTTAGAATATAATTGGTGGTTCCGTTTAAGATTCCTTTTATGTTTGTTATGCGGTTTACCGCAACGCATTCATTCAGAGGCTTAATAACCGGAATTCCTCCGCCCACACTTGCTTCAAAAAGATATTTAACATTGTTTTTTTTCGCAATTTCAAAAAGCTCGGGCCCGTGAACCGAAACCAGCTCTTTGTTTGAGGTAACAACGTGCTTTCCTGCTTCCAGAAGCTTTCTGGTGAATTCATAGGCAGGCTTTAAGCCGCCCATAACTTCAGCAACAACGCTAACCTCAGAATCATTAAGTATTAAATTGAAATCATCGGTGATAAGACTTTCATTTTCGTCACCGGGGAATTTTCTTATATCAAGAATATACTTAAGCTCAATTTCTTCTCCTGCCTTTGCGGTAAGGAGCTCCTTGTTTTCTTTAAGCACCCATGCGGTGCCTGAGCCTACTACTCCGTATCCCATTATTGCCGCTTTTGCCATAATAACATAGCCTTTCTTCCTGCAGATTTTTTCTTTCTTAACGTTATGCAGATATAACGTCAACCTTCTTCATTCCGTTTATACCCTTAAGCTTGTCCATAAGCATATAAGGAGTAACAGCCGCATCGGGAATATCCACCGTTATGGTAATATTTGCCGTGCCGTTAATGGGAATGTTCTGGTTAATGGTAAGAACGCTTACTCTTTCAAGAGCAAGTATTCCGAGAATTTCGGAAAGTATTCCGGTTATATCCCGCACTACCATAAGCAGAGTGACCCTTCTTTTTGACTTTCTGTCATAAAAGGGCTTTATCAGATCGCGGTATTTATAATATGCTCCTCTTGAGATTCCAACCTTTTCAATTGCTTCGGATGCAGTGCGCACCTCTCCGCTTTCTATAAGCTCATTTGCCTGAACTGTTTTAATCAGAACCTCAGGGAGTGCTTCGTGATTAACAAGATAAAGCATTTTATCACCGTCCATCATGTTCACCCCACATATACATTTGTTCATATGGCTACAACTATACCACATTAATTTAAGTCTTACAAAAAGCAAATACGGCTGATTTTTCAGAATATCAGTATGAATTCTTTGAATTTCTTCGTTTTTTGCCGTTTTTCTTAGAATAATGCTTTTGTTGTAATTTCATAAAACATCGGGTGGGGCAAAGCTTATTTTATTATAATTGTCAGTTGAATTTAGCTTTGAGTTTTTCTGCAAGTATTTTCAGAGCTCTGGCTCTGTGGCTTATACCGTTCTTTTCTTCATCCACGGCTTCGCCAAAGGTTTTTTCAAGCTCATAGGAATAAAACATAGGGTCGTATCCGAAACCGTTTTCTCCGCGAAGCTCATTAATTACCTTTCCTTTGATTTCGCCCTCAGCGGTAAGCACCTCACCGTCGGAAAGAATGCAGCATAACGCACAATGGAAAGAAGCATCCTTTTCTTCTTCCTTAAGATGCTCCGTGTTTTTCATAAGAAGGAAGCATCTTTCTTTATCATCGAGACCGTCACCGCCGTATCTTGCGGAAAATACTCCCGGCTCTCCGTCAAGAGCATAGACAGAAAGACCGGAATCATCTGCTATTACAGGTTGCCTGCATATATCGAAAATAGCTTTTGCCTTTGCATAAGCGTTTTCAGCAAAGGTAGTTCCGTTTTCTTCGGGATCACATACTATTCCCGCTTCCTTGAGGGAAACGGCTTCATGACCTAAAATGGTCAATATGTTGTTGAAATCTCTTATTTTACCGGGATTGTTACTTGCAATTATAAACTTCATTTTTTTCATCCTGACTCTCGCCGCCATCGGCAGCTATTTTAATATACATAATTATATATATAATAATGTTACATTTAAAAAATGTCAACTCTTTTTTTCGGTTATAAATTTTTTTGTAAAAAAGTGTTGACAAATTTCGAAATGTGTTGTATGATATTAGTGTGTTAAGCGAATAATACACTAATTCACTAAGGAGGTGTCATTAATGAATTCAGACTGGTCGTTTTCAAAGCCGGGGAATATTTACGGTCAGATTGTTGAAAAGCTTGAAAAGAAAATAGTATCAGGCGAATTCAGTCCGGGAGACAGGCTGCCGTCGGTTCGTGCGCTTGCGGAGGATGCAAAGGTAAATCCCAATACTATGATGAGAGCCCTTGCAGATCTTGAAAACAAGAATCTGCTTTATACCGTAAGAGGGAACGGCAAGTATGTCACGAATGATGCCGAAACAATAAGAAAGGTAAAGGAAGAGCTTGCATATAATATGCTTAAGGAATTTGTAAGCAATATGTATGAGCTTGGACTTGATAATGAAGATATCAAGGCAGCATATAATAAAAATATGAAGAATGGGGGGGTATAATGGAAGCCTGGATGATGTGGCTTGCGATAGCGGTGATTGCGTTTGTGTTTGAAGCTATGACGGCAGGGCTTACTACCATATGGTTTGCAATAAGCGCTCTTGCGGTTGCGTTGCTTACTGTTTGTCTTGACGGAATTTTCGGAAGCAGCGGATGGTTTCTTGTTTCGCAGGTAATAATGTTTATAGTGTTGTCGGTTGTGCTTCTGGTTCTTACAAAGCCGGTTTCAAGAAAGCTTATAAGGGCAAGAGAAACCAATGCACTTTCAATAATAGGCAAGAAAGCCGTAGTAAGCGAAAGTATCAACAATGTGGAAGGAAAAGGTCAGATTAAGCTTAACGGTAACATCTGGACCGCACGTTCCGAAGAGGGAATGGTAATAGAAAAAGAAAAAATGGTTGAGGTTATCCGGATAGAGGGAGTAACCGCAATAGTAAAAGAAATGAATTAAGGAGATTAATAGTATGGAAATAGCAATTCTTGCAATATTTGTTTTAATAATGATTATAGCAATAAGATGTATAGTAATAGTTCCTCAGGCAAATGCATATATTCTTGAAAGACTCGGTGCATACGTGGCGACCTGGAACGTAGGTATTCATTTCAAGATTCCTTTCATAGACAGAACTGCGGCAAGGATTTCGCTGAAGGAAAATGTATATGATTTCCAGCCTCAGCCTGTTATCACAAAGGATAACGTAACCATGATGATTGATACTGTGGTTTTTGCGCAGATTACCGATCCCAAGCTCTATGCATACGGAATAGTTAACCCCACCAAGGCTATTGAAAACCTGACGGCAACAACCTTAAGAAATATTATCGGTGAAATGGAGCTTGACCAGACTCTTACTTCAAGAGATACAATCAATATCAAAATGAGAGCGATACTTGATGAGGCTACCGATCCCTGGGGAATAAAGGTAAACAGAGTTGAGCTTAAAAACATTGATCCTCCTTCAGATATCAAAACCGCTATGGAAAAACAGATGAGAGCGGAGCGTGAAAGAAGAGAACAGATTCTCCAGGCAGAAGGTAAAAAGAAAGCTCTTATTCTTGAAGCGGAAGGTGAAAAGCAGTCAAAGATTCTTAAAGCAGAGGCTGAAAAGGAATCAAAAATCAGAATAGCAGAAGGTGAAGCTGAAGCAAAGCTGACCGTTCAGAGAGCAGTAGCGGAAAGTATCAAGCTTCTTAACGAAGCTGCTCCTTCAAAAGAGGTTCTTACTCTTAAGAGCTATGAGGCAATGGTAGGTGTGGCAGACGGTCAGGCAACAAAGCTTATTATTCCTTCCGAGCTTCAGGGAGCGGTCGGAATGGCATCTTCCATACTTGAAGCAGTAAAAAAAGACTAAATACGATTTAAAAACAGACGGTTTGCATATCAGAAGATGTGCAAAAAGGGTTTGTTATGCAGTTTTTGAAAAATTTTGAAAAAAATTGAAAAAAAGTGTTGACAAATCAAAAGCAACGTGGTAGAATAGTCAAGCTGTCGCACGAAAGACAGTCAGCGCAAAAAGCATTTTGAAAAAAATGAAAAAAAGTGTTGACAAGTTAAGAAAGATGTGCTATACTGTAAAAGTTGTCGCACAAAACCGAAAAGTCAGGCTTTGAAAAAAGTTTTAAAAAACTTGAAAAAAAGTGTTGACAAAAAGGAAAAAGTGTGGTATGCTAATAAAACCCACGCAAAAAGCGTGAGGCGGTCTTTGAAAATTAAACAATATGATGGTCCTTGAAATTCTTATTGAGAATTTAAAGTACAAACCAAGTACAAACAAGGTAATAACGAACAAGTAGCAAGCGAAGAAGCTAGCGAACTTAGTCAGAACAAAACTTAGTAAAATGTAGCCGAAAGGCTAACGGATATTTTTATTAAGAGTTTGATCCTGGCTCAGGACGAACGCTGGCGGCGTGCCTAACACATGCAAGTCGAGCGTGAAGCTTATGAACGAGCCTTCGGGTGAGTGATTAAGTGGAAAGCGGCGGACGGGTGAGTAACGCGTGAGCAATCTGCCTCAGGGAGGGGGATAACACAGAGAAATCTGTGCTAATACCGCATGACATATCGGAACCGCATGATTCTGATATCAAAACTCCGGTGCCCTGAGATGAGCTCGCGTCCGATTAGCTAGTTGGCGGGGTAATGGCCCACCAAGGCGACGATCGGTAGCCGGACTGAGAGGTTGAACGGCCACATTGGGACTGAGACACGGCCCAGACTCCTACGGGAGGCAGCAGTGGGGGATATTGCGCAATGGGGGAAACCCTGACGCAGCAACGCCGCGTGAAGG
>JAZQFU010000253.1:0-2686 GCA_045539675.1 Clostridia bacterium
TAATTTCTATTCCGTTTTCATTAAATATATCAAGAATATAAATGCAGTTATCTTTCAAATGAAAATTATATCCGCTTCCGCCTTCAAAAAGCTTATTGCCTTCAATGTCATAGATTTTTACGGGACTGTTTTTCGCCATACATACCAGATAATATCCGTCCATAAGGGCTATCCCGTAGCCGGATTCTTTTATAATTTCACGTTCATTGGAGTACACAGCTACAGAACCTCCGTCTTCAGAGTATTCCGCTCTGATGCCGTAAGGAAGCTCCGCTGAAAAATATTTCAGCTGTACTTTATCATTGTGACTGCAAATGGCTTCATAAGCTTCTTTACCGATAGGATTTAAGCTTGCCATATTTATATAGCTTTTTTCATTTCCGTCATTTAGAATAAGAATATCAAGCTGCTCTTTTTTTCCGGGAAGTATCTGAGTATTAAAAGCTTTAATCTCATAATCCGTATAAAGCTTTTCATCAAATGTTTTTATTATTAACTCATTTTTGCTGTCTTCTGCAGTTTTAATGCTTACTTTTCCGTCCTTATAAAGAAAAAAGAAAAACCTTCCGTTACGGTAGCTGTAACCGACCTCGTCATAAATGTCTTCAAAAAGATATTTGCGAGTCACCGTATCATAAATATTGCTTTTTTCAGTCTTAAGGCGTGAAGCAAACATAATGCAATCTGTGGGAACAAGTTTCTCCCTGCTGAACAGACAAAAATCTTTTCCGTCGTAAGGGCGGACAAATACATCACAGCTGTTCAGATAGCCTTTGGTGAGCACTTCAACATCCCAGGGCTTATTATCGGGTAAAAGACTTTTTCCGTTATCATCAACTATATAGTAATTCTCTCTTGCAAGTCCTCCGGGTATTTTTTTATATTGTTTCCCCTTTTCTGCATCGGTGGGATTTTCGAAATAATTCTCATAAACCTCATCACCGGGATAATAATTCTCCCACCCGGATAAAACATAAAAATTATGTCCGTTTTTGAAAAATCCGCCCTCATATCCGTCAAAGGGGCCTGAAATCAGCTTTCCGTCATAACCGTAAAAGGCGATTTTACCGTTATTTACATTCTTTACCGCAATTGCATCGCCATAACTCTTTTCAGTATAATAATCTGTTAGAATATAGTTACCCTCAGGAAGAGTAACGGCTTCAGGCTTCTTTATTCCGCTTCCGCAGGCAGTTGAGAAAAGCATAACACTAAGAACTGCGAGAAAAAGTATTGATTTTTTCACTATAATGCCTCCCTTACGGTATATTCCTTAATCACACCGTCACAAATACCTATAATGCGGTTTTCAACGGCAATGCAATTCGTAAATTCAACATTTTCAAGAACCGTATTGCCCTCGGTATCAAATATATGATAAACATTTTTCCCGTTCATTCCCTTTTCTCCGGTTGCCACAAAATCTGAAGACAAGGCAGAGAAGGGTGAATTAAATGCTTCAGTTACCTTATTTCCGTTATTCTCAAGATAATATCCCTCATTTTCATCAAAACCTGTTTTTATTCCTTTACCGCATTTTGCTTCAATTACAGCAGACATCTGCTCCGCCTGACTGCCTTCCGAATAAACAAGAAATTCCTCTTTGGTGATTTCCCCACCGCCCGAAAGGAAATACTTGCCGTCACATTCAAATATAAGAATATTGCTCACGGAATCAAAGCCGGTATAGCAAGATAGCAGATGAGGTATTACGCTTTTAAAGGAATTATCCTTAAAGGGCTTGAGCACAAGCTTTTCAGCGATATCCTCTGCTTTGAAAATACGCACATTCCCCTTGCTTCCGCAAATGAAATAGTATTCATCTCTGTAAAACAAATAATCACATATCTCCGAATAACCTTTAAATATATATTCATTGGTATGAGTATCAAGGATATTGTATTTTTCATTCTTTTTTTCTATTTTCATTCTTGAAGCATAGTAAGGAACATCTGTTAAAGTTCCGCTTTTTAAATCAAGCTTTCTGTATTCTCTGCCTGCATTTCTCATATAAACCGTTGCACCGTCGCAGATAACGTCTGCGGGCTCTTTGACTGATATTATTTCGCCGTCGCAGGTTGCCACCCATGTTCTTCTTACGGTTACCGAATCCTTATATATATTCCACATTGGTCTGACGCCGTATTTATATATATCTTCTTCGTAATATCTTTTATAAAACTCACTTTCTGAGGAATATCTTATACTATCTTCAGATACAACGAAGCCTCCCTTTTCTGAGGAAACATATCTCATTCTGCCGCCTGAAGCAAGCTTCAGCCTTCCGTCAAAGCCGTAAAGCTCGTCCCCGTTTCCGCTTTTATCTATTATGCAATCCTTGTATACGTAACTGAGGAATTTACTGTCTTCCGAATGAAGAGGAATTTCCTTGAGCTCCAATATATATTTATTTTCCTTTGCACATACATTAAGGCATATGAGCAATGCAAATATTAATGAGATTATTTTTTTCATAATTCCTCCTATGTTTCTGAGTACCTTATTCCTTCGCTGAAATTACCGGGATCATATTCTTCCTCAAGCGCCGGCGATATGCTATCTTCGTCTATTGGCAAGCTATCTAAAAAATACTTTTCCCGGGAATCATAATATGCTTTGTGAAGCATTTCATATTCTTGAGGAGATGCATATTCCAAATCTTCTTCCGATTGGTTATATGTATTAT
>JAZQFU010000254.1:0-2099 GCA_045539675.1 Clostridia bacterium
CTATCTTTTTAAAGTAATTGACAGTATCATCCTTCCATACGGTATATAAATGTATAAATATACATTTTGGATGTATAAAAACAATAAAATGCACATTAAAATAAGTCATTTTAACAGTTATTTGTGTGTATATAACAAATAAATCAAATGTATGAATAAATATTCAAAATACCCTTGACAATAAAAAAACAAGGGTGTATAATGCTATAGAATGAAAAATGATTAATACATATGGAGGTATATATTATGAATAAGGAAAACATAAAAAAGGTAGTTCTTGCATATTCCGGCGGACTTGATACTTCGATTATCATTCCCTGGTTAAAGGAAAACTACAATAACTGTGAGGTTATTGCCGTTGCAGGAAACGTAGGTCAGAATGATGAGCTTGACGGACTTGAAGAAAAGGCAATAAAGACCGGAGCTTCCAAGCTTTACGTGCTTGATCTTACCGAAGAATACGTTAACGATTATATCATTCCTACCATGAAGGCAGGAGCAATATATGAAGAATATCTTCTCGGAACCAGCCACGCAAGACCCTGTATTGCAAAAGGTCTTGTTGATATTGCAATCAAGGAGGGCGCAGATGCAATCGTTCACGGCTGCACAGGTAAAGGAAACGATCAGGTTCGTTTTGAGCTTGCAATCAAGCACTTTGCTCCCGAAATGCCTATAATTGCTCCCTGGAGAATCTGGGATATCAAATCCCGTGAAGAGGAAATTGAATATGCGGAAGCGCATAATATTCCTCTTAAGATTAACCGTGAAACAAACTATTCAAAAGATAAGAACCTCTGGCATCTTTCTCACGAGGGTCTTGATCTTGAAGATACCGGAAATGAGCCTATGTATGAAAAAGAAGGCTTCCTTGAAATGGGCGTTTCTCCCATTATGGCTCCCGATAAGCCTACCTATATAACTCTTGATTTTGAGCAGGGTGTTCCCGTTGCATATAACGATGAAAAAATGTCTGCAAAGGAAATCATCTTAAAGCTCAATGAGGTTGGCGGAGCTAACGGAATCGGACTTCTTGATATTGTTGAAAACCGTCTCGTTGGTATGAAGTGCAGAGGCGTTTACGAAACTCCGGGCGGAGCAATTCTTTATAAGGCGCACAGCGTTCTTGAATCCATCTGTCTTGATAAGATGACTCTTCACGAAAAGCAGAAGCTTTCAATAACCTTTGCAGAGCTTGTTTATAACGGTCAGTGGTTTACTCCCTTAAGAGAAGCTTTAAGTGCATTCGTTGATAAAACTCAGGAAAAAGTTACAGGTAAGGTTCGCTTAAAGCTCTATAAGGGTAATATGATAAATGCAGGTGTTTGGAGTGACTACTCCTTATACAGCGAAGAAATCGCAACCTTCGGCGAAAGCGATTACAATCAGCAGGATTCCGAAGGCTTCATCAATCTTTACGGTCTGCCCATCAAGGTTCAGGCTATGGTTGATGCAAAAAACAAGAAATAAGGAGTTTCTATATGTCTTTAAAGGGTAAAAGCTTTTTAAAGCTTCTTGATTTCACTCCCGATGAAATTTCAGAGCTTATAGATACAGCGCTTGATTTCAAGGCTAAGAAAAAGCAGGGGATTTCCCATAAGCTTCATGAGGGAAAAAACATTGCACTTATTTTTGAAAAAACAAGCACGAGAACAAGATGCAGCTTTGAAGTAGCAGCATATGATCTTGGAATGAATTGCACCTATCTTTCACCGGATGCATCCCAGATTGGAAAGAAGGAAAGTATTGCTGATACTGCAAGAGTTCTCGGCAGAATTTACGACGGTATTGAATACCGCGGCTTCGGTCAGAATATTGTGGAGGAGCTTGCAAAATATGCGGGAGTGCCTGTGTGGAACGGTCTTACCAATGAATTCCATCCCACTCAGATTCTTGCGGATTTTATGACGGTGAAAGAGCATTTCGGCTCTCTTTCGGGAATAAAGCTTGTATATATGGGGGATGCCCGTTATAATATGGGTAATTCTCTTATGGTCGGATGCGCAAAAATGGGAATGCATTTTGTTGCCTGCACCGCAAAGAAATATTTCCCCGACGCAACGCTTGTTGAGGAATGTGAAAAAATAGCCAAAGAAACC
>JAZQFU010000255.1:0-12575 GCA_045539675.1 Clostridia bacterium
CTATAAACTGTCCGAAGGACAATATCACTAGCGTTAGCTAATATCACTGCGAAGCAATATCACTCGCCGTCAGGCGAATATAACTGAGGCGCACTTCCTTACGGAGTGCGCCGCGAGGCTCACTTTTTTGTTATTGAAAAATTTTATTTGCATATCTTACTGCTTCCATGGCATCCTTTGCATAAAAATCAGCACCGATTCTTTCTGCATATTCCTTTGTTAAAACTGCACCGCCGACCATAATAAGGCAATTGCAGTTTGCCTTAAGAAGCTTTATCGCTTCCTCCATACTGTCTACGGTGGTAGTCATAAGAGCACTTAAGCCAACAAGCTTTATTCCGCTTTTTTGGGTTTCTTCAAGGATTTTTTCGTGGGAAACATCCTTGCCGAGATCAATAACCTCATATCCGTAGTTTTCAAGAAGAACACGGACTATGTTTTTTCCTATGTCGTGAATATCGCCCTTTACTGTTGCAAGAAGAATTTTTCCTTTGCTTTCGCCGGCAAGTCCGTTATCTGCCATATAGTTTTTAATTACCGAAAAAGCCGATTTTGCCGCCTCGGCAGACATAAGAAGCTGAGGAAGAAAAAGCTTTTTCTCTTCAAAGCGTTTTCCTGCTTCATCAAGAGCGGGAACCAGATATTCGTTTATAATTTCAAGGGGAGCCTTTTCTTTTAAAAGTATTTCTGTTGCGGAAGACGATTCCTCCTTAAGCCCCTTTAATATACAGTCGGAAAGGGAGTGAGAGGCAGCTGCATTCGTTGTCTCCTGCTTTGCGGCGAGGGCGTATTTTTCGGTATAAAGTGTACAGTTTTCATCCTTGCCGGTTAGTGCAAGATAGGAGTAATATGTATCGGTCATAGCTTCGGAAAGCGGATTTACTATTCCTGCGCTTAATCCGTTTAAAAGTGCCATAGCATAGAATGTGGAATTGATTTTTTCCCTTGAGGGAAGACCGAAGGAAATGTTTGAAACTCCAAGAACGGTTCCGGAGCCCAGATTATCCCGGATTCCCCTGAGAGCTTCAAGGGTAACATTTCCGTTTTCAGCTCCCGTGCTTACTGTGAGCGCAAGAGGATCAAAAACGATATCCTTTTTATCAATTCCGTATTCCTTCGCCCGTGAAAGAATCTTTTCGGCAATTCTTATGCGCCCCTCTGCCGTTTCGGGAATTCCGTCATCGTCAAGGCAAAGAGCAACAACAACACCGCCGTATTTTTTTATAAGAGGGAATACAGCCTTCATAGATTCCTCTTTGCCGTTAACAGAGTTTATCATGGGCTTTCCGTTGTAGATTCTCATACCTCTTTCAAGAGTTTCAATATCCGATGAATCTATCTGCAGAGGAGTATCGGTTACCGACTGAATTTCATAAATGAGAGTTTCCATCATTTCAGGCTGGTTGATTTCATTTAAGCCTGCATTTACGTCGAGAATATGTGCGCCCGCATCAATCTGGGAAACTGCTTCGTTCAATATATATGAAATATCCTTTTCAATAAGTGCTTGCTTAAGTCTCTTTTTGCCGGTAGGATTAATTCTTTCACCTATAATAACGGGATAATCGGATGATATATCCACCGCATGAGAATAGGAGGTTATATATGTATGGCTTTTTGGCCCGGGCATTTTTACGGGGAAATTCCTGCAGAGCTCTACGGTTCTTTTTATATGTGCAGGAGTTGTTCCGCAGCAGCCGCCTGCCACGCATACTCCAAGCTCAATCATTTTTTTCATATCTTCCGCAAATTCCTCAGGCTCAACCTTGAATACGGTTTTTCCGTTTTCCGAAACGGGAAGTCCGGCATTGGGATTTGCAATTATGGGAAGGGAAGAGTATTCGGAGAATTCCCTAACCAGCTTAAGCATCTGTGCAGGCCCCAGGCCACAGTTTAAACCGATGGCATCTGCACCAAGACCCTCAAGCACTCCCACAGCGGTTTTGATATCCGCTCCCGTCAGAAGTCTTCCTCTTTCGTCGAAGGAAAGAGTCACAAAAACGGGAAGCTCGCTTTCTTCTTTGGCAGCAAGAAGAGCCGCCTTTGCTTCGTATATATCGCTCATGGTTTCTATGAGAATAAGGTCGCAGTAATCCTTGCCTGCTCTTACGGTTTCCTTGAAGGCTTCCACCGCTTTTTCGAAGGGAAGTGTTCCCATGGGAGCAAGAAGCTTGCCTGTGGGCCCAATATCAAGAGCAACCCACTTCCCGAAAGCATCTGCCTCGGCTCTTGCAACGGAAACGGCATTTTTTACAACCTCGCAAACGGTGATGCCTTCATCACAAAGCTTAAGAGGATTTGCACCGAAGGTATTGGTTTTTATTATATCGCATCCGCTTTCAAGATATGCTCTGTGAATTTGCGCAACGGTTTCCTTATTGTTGATATTGTAAAGCTCGGGAAGTGCTCCGGCAGGCATTCCCTTTGCCTGAAACATAGTGCCGTAGCCTCCGTCAAAAAATATAAGCTCTTTTCCGAGTTTGTCTGTTATTTTCAAAGTTAATCTTCCTTCCTGAACTGACAGTCTTCTTTTTTGCATAATCTGCATTTATCTGTAATGCAGTATTGCTTTCGTGTAAGTCCGATTACTGCAGTTACCGATTTTGCAGGCAGCATCATTAAGCTTTCCGTAAGGGTTATGCCAAGCCTTTTTTCTGCATCGAGAAGCTTAAGAATCAGAGCCTGATGCTTAAGCGAAAAATCTCCGTATCCCGGGCTGAAACGCGGTTTGGGATAAAGTCCCTCCGATTTGAGGGAGGCGGTTATTTCGTCGCAGTATTTTTCAATAAGATATGTTGCCGCTGCTTGAGAAACGGAAGCCTTTAAAATATCTGTTTTAAGATATTTTCTTATTACCGTATCCGTTCCCGTTCCCAGCGTTGCGGCAAAAAGATATATTTTTTCGCAGTCATCAAGATGGGCGGAAAGACTTTCGGATTCAAATACGGAAGTGTTTTCGGTTTCTTTTATAATATAGCGGGGAGCCGATGCATTAACAAGCTCATCAAGAATTTCCGAAATCAGGTATTTTAATTTGTCATCCGCCTCACTGGGGGGGATTCTCATGTATCTTAATATTTCGTCCATTCCGGTCTCCTTTTACCTATAATAAATAATGATATATCATCACGGCAAATAAATCAACATAAATCTTTCGAAAAGTGTCATAAAAAATATTGAAAGTAAATAAGAAAAATTGTTAAAAATCTATTGACAAATTCCAAAATAGTGGTATAATGAAGGTAAGAAATTAGGATATAGGTAGAAAAACTACTTATTTCTTTTCCATCTTATTCTATCAACTATTATATCTTTACGGAGGTAGCGTAGAAATGAAAAGCTATTCAAAACCCCAGATGGAAATGAATAAGTTCAGCCTCAAAGAGAACGTAGCTAGTATCAATGATTGGCTGACAACAGGTAGCGAATACCAGAACGCTGGTATCACTACATATTTAGTACAGTCCTAATTTAATAAAATGTCTGGCGGATTGATCAACCGCCTCTATCGTTTATAAACGAGCATTTTAAATCCGGTGAAAGCCGGGGGAATAAGGGCAGGTAGAACGGAACTACCTGCTTTTTTCTTTTTTTGTGGGGGATTTTTGCGGATAACTGCGTTGTCCGCTTCCGGCATCCGGAAGATATCGGACTCTGCGAGTCCGACGTGATATGTTCCTTACGGAACGTGATATATTTCCTTCGGAAATGCGATATGTGCTTCGCACGCGATATGTTGCCTTTGGCAACGTTAAGGTGGAAGCCTGCGGCTTCAATTTTAGCTCGTTGTAAAAGCGGTGAGTTTAAAACTTGTTATTACAACCAAAAAAAGAAAGAAAAATTAGCCAATTTGCCGAAGATTGTCGGAATTGAAATAAAAAAATATATAAAATATTCAATTTTTAGTTGACATTGACAAAAAAATGAGGTATAATCATTGAGAAAACGTTAAGGAGAAAGAAAGTAGTGAGTCATATCAAATCAAGTGAAATTGAATTTGAAACGGTTCTTGAAGCAAGAGACGGAAATGACGAAGCTCTTTCCCTTATATTTGACAGCTTCAGAAATTACATTACGGGGCTTTCAAGAAAATATTTTCTTGTTGGTGCTGATTCGGACGATCTCATCCAGGAGGGAATGATAGGTCTTTTCAAAGCTATCAGAGATTATTCTCCCGATGAAGGTTCGGCGTTCGGCACTTTTGCGTCGGTCTGCATAGTAAGGCAGATTAAATCTGCAATAAAAATGGCTAACCGCAAAAAGCATCTTCCTCTTAATACTTCTGTTTCCCTTCATTCGGGAACTGAAGAAGGTGAAGGCATACCGGAGCTTTTCGCAGCCGAGGAAGTAAACCCCGAAGAGATTTATATTAATAAGGAAACTTCATCTTTAATGAATAAAATTCTTTTTGAGTCTTTAAGCAGGCTGGAGCTTAAAATATTTTCCCTGTATAGCAGCGGATTAAGTTACCGTGAAATCTCCGAGGTCACAGGAAAAACCGTTAAGTCAGTTGATAATGCCGTTCAGAGAATTAAAAAGAAGATTGAAAAAGTGAAAAACGATTATTTGTCCTGATAGCTCAACGGCAAGAGCGCTGAATTCAGAGAAGGCGGTTCAACTCCGGCAGGGACTTAAGAAATACTTATTTTTAAGGAGAGAAAACAATGTACGAGGACAAAACACTTATTTGCAAAGACTGCGGTCAGGAATTCGTTTTTACTGCAGGCGAACAGGAGTTCTATGCAGAAAAAGGATTCGAAAATGAACCCTTACGTTGCAAGGAATGCCGTGTTGCAAGAAAAAATGCAATCAGAGAGAACAAAGAGTATCACATTGCTGTTTGTGCTGAATGCGGCGGAGAGGCAAAGGTTCCCTTCATTCCGAAGGATGACAGACCCGTATACTGCAGTGCTTGCTTCAGTAACCGTCACGAGTAATATTTTATATATTATTAAAAAAAGTCGCCAAGAGGCGACTTTTTTAATTAATGAAATTCCTTGTATATTCCTGCAAGTATCAATGCTCCGCAGATTAATCCCATAGCCGTAATGAGAATAAATCTTTTTATTCCCCCCGGCTTTTTATTTATTTTTCTTGAGTAGCTTTCAACTATTTTTTCAGCCTGATCAACCAGGCTTTCCCGACTGTTATTCATAAATTTACCTCTTATGCTTTTAACTGTATTATAACCCATTAAAAGGAAATTATGCCTGTTTTTTCATTTTACTTACAATAACAGTCTTATCGTCGCCGCCCGCCTTATCTGCAGTCTGTGAAATTTTAAGAATCATTTCTGCAATATATTCGGGCTCTCTTGAGTTTATTGCACAAAGCGCGTCAATAATCCAGTCTTCTCCGGGAACGGAATCGGTAACCCCGTCACTTGCCATAACGATAATATCGTTTTCGCAGAGGAAGGTCTTTTTAAGCTTTCCTTTTTCGCCGTTGAAAATTCCCATAGGCAGAGTGTTGGATTTTATGATTTCAAATTCGCCGTCTGCTCTCATAATGTATGTGGGAGCAGCTCCCTTTTTTATTATTTCAAAATCACCGTTTTTCATATCTATGATTCCGAGGTCGACCGTTGAAGAAAAATCCTGTTCTCCCGAATTCAGAAAGGAAGAGCTTATAAGCTTAACGGAGGAATCCTTCGAAAAACCTGTTTTTAAGAATTCCTCAAGCAGCTTTATGGTGGAGCCTGAGTATTTGCTTGCCTGCTCTCCCGAACCGCTTCCGTCACAAAGCGCAATATATCTGCTTCCGTTTTCCAGCGTCTTTATTGCCCAGCTGTCTCCGTTTTTTTCGCTGCAAAGCTTGGTGCTTTGTCTGACTGCCGAATCAAGTGTATAAATCTCGCATTCCTTAAAATAAAGATGACACTCTTTAAAGGAGCATTTTCCATGGCTCTTGTAAAAGCTTGCACCCAGCACCTCTTTAAGAATTGAGCAGATTTCATCGTAGCATTTATTGCCCCTTCCGTGGCAGGGAACCAGGGTAATATCTGCCTGATAGCTATCGTTACAATCTTTAATAACGTTAACCTTAATAACGTTTATTCCGCTTTCCTCGAGCTTTACCGAAAGCCTTCCCGAAAGCTCGGTATCAAAGCAGGGGTTTTCATCAATTTCCTTTTTTAAGTTTCTCACAATGTGGGAAAGCTCATTGAACTGCTCACGGTATAGCCGTGCGTTTTCCTTCATTTTGTTTTCCCAGACCGTATTCAGGCGAAAAATCTCATAGCCACTCACCAGACTCATAAGCACGTCATTTGCCTTTATGCACTTATGAGTGAAATAGTCCGGAAAATCCTTTACCGTTGCCCGTCCGTTTTCTTTAAGGCGGTCGGTTATTTTTGTGAAGGCATCTGTGGTTAAGGAATAATCCTTCTGCCAGCAGTAGAATCTCATGGTGCATTTTTTACAGATTTTATCTGAAACCGATTCGTATATAGCGGAAATATTGGTGGGAATATCCGTTTTGCTTCCGGCTTCGCGAAGCGACGAGGCAAGCTTTGAAAAGGCATAGGATAATCGGTCAAGCTTTACCGTTGCAATTCTTTTTACTGTTTCAGCGGCATTTTCATTAACCGTATTTTCTGTGAAAATACGGTTAAGCTTTCCGAGAAGTGCAGGAGGGGTGAGAAAATAGAGTGCCGATGCGATTCCGATATCGGAAAAGCTCATAACCATATATCTGTTTTCCGCTAGAAGTGCAGTAATAATAATGTTTCCCGAAATAAAGCCAAGGGTGGCAAAAATTTTTCCCGAGGTTGCAAACACCGAGCAAAAAAGTGAAGCAATACTGAAGGCAGAAATATATAACGGGAAATAATCATTGCCAAGTCCCGAGGCGATTCCCATAAAAACTGCAACCTGAGCAAGAGTGCCCATTGAACAGCTTGAAGAAGCGCAGAGTATGAAGTATATGCAGATTATATTCTTAAGCTGAATTCCCCAGGGAAGATTAAAATTTCCGATTCCTGCTATTATAACCGTGAGCATAACGAGGGGTGCCGAAAGCTCGGCGTTGGTAAAAAATCTTTTCTTCTCTCTTCCGGTAAGGTGAAGAGAGTTGTTTACCACAAGGAAAAATACCGGTGAAAGAAAGGATTCAAGAATTACGAGCAGAATATCGAAAACAACGTAATCGGTAAAGTAAACGAAAATCATTCCGAAAATAAAGGATGAGAAGGAAAGAATAAAAGGGGAGGCTTTTTTCAAATCTGTTTTCGGAAAAGCAAGATTAATGAATGTATAAACCGTACCTGAAAAAATAAGGGAAAGAATGTATTTTGAGTTATTGATATCAGCAGATGAAAGCATACCGAGAACCGAAGATAAAAGAACGGGGAGCTTATTTCCCGTAGCGAGAAGAAAAGCCGGAGCAAAGGGAGAAATTCCTCCCGTAACCGAAAGTCTGGAAATAAAAAATGCAAAAAGTGTATGAATAATAATCTCCCGATAGCTTAAGAGTATTTCTCCTGCCCGTGTTTTTAAGGATTTTGTTTCAGTATTTGTCATATGTATAATTCCTTTCATTGGTAATATATTAATTATACATATTCTTAAGGCTGAAAAATGTCAAAGCCGGGCAGGAAAACCGTAAAACTTTTCGACTTTATACTACAAGCTTTTTTTATACAGATAATCCGTAAGAAGGAAAAGCCCGAAGCCTAAGGGCATAAAGCAAAACCCCGTTTCTGCAAGCTTTCTTGCAATAAAAAGCTCATAGTAAGAATCGGATTTTTTCAAAAGAAAAATGCTTGCGCCTATAATTGCAAGAGAGGCGGCAAGCATAGATTTTAAAACATTTTGACTGAATTTGTTTTTCATATACTGTTCCCCCTGAAACAGTATAGCATATAAGAAAGGCGATTTAAAGGGGAAAATCATAGGGGATTTTCCTTGATTTTCCGCAGGAATCACAGATTATATAAAGTGCGGTTTCGTTATATGCAATTGAGTATTTATCCTTGCAGTCGCAAAAATCATATTTTGAAGGGTTATCTTCAATATCGTTCACTATATCAAGAATTCGGTCAACGGCAGAAAACTCAGGCATAAGCTTTTTATCCGCAGGCTCAAGCTCCTCGTTTATATATTCATTTACCGCCTTTTCAAGCTCTTCACCCTTTCCGATAAAAAGAGGCGTGGCTTCATAAAAGGGGCAGGGGAAGGAAAACACTTTTCCCGACCAGAACTGACCGGCGGGAATAACGAAGGAATGCTCCTCGCGGCAGATTGGGCAGATGAAATTAACCTTACAGGATTTGTTTGAATTTTTCGTTACCGTAAGAGCGGGATGACCGCAGTCACATTCAAATTCCTTCTTCCTTGCTCCGGAAAAAGAAAAAATATTTATTTTATATAAATTCATTTTTTCGCATTCGGGACATCCCAATGCCAGATTTGTTTCAAAAACCATAAATAAACCTCATAAGCATAATAAACTACTATATTATATAATATATATGTATATTTTGCAAACAAATTTTCATAAATGTATTTTATTTTTACTCACAGTGTGGTAAAATATTCTTGAAGGAAGTGAATTATATGTTCAGAAGCTTTGAAGATTTTAAAGAAAAAATGAGAGGGAAGAAAGTTGTTGTTGTGGGAATCGGCGTAAGCAATACCCCTCTTATAAATTTACTCATAGAAAGCGGAGCAGCTGTTACCGCCTGTGATAAAAAGTCTGAAGAAGAGCTTGGCTCAATGGGAAAAGCTTTTTCGGATTCGGGAGTTATTCTTAAAACCGGGGAAGGGTATCTGGATAACCTTGAGGGAGATTATCTTTTCAGGTCTCCGGGAATACGCCCCGATCTCGACGCCTTTTTAAGCTTTGAGGAAAAGGGAGGAGTAATAACCTCCGAAATGGAAGTGTTCTTTGATGTATGCCCCACAGATATAATAGCAGTTACGGGAAGTGACGGAAAAACAACTACAACAACCCTTATAGCTGAAATGCTTAAAGCCTCGGGCAGAAGGGTTCATATAGGCGGAAATATAGGAAATCCTCTTTTATGCTCGGTTCCCGATTTCAAAAAGGATGATATTGCTGTAGTTGAGCTTTCAAGCTTTCAGCTTATGACCATGAAAAAATCTCCCCGTATTGCGGTTATGACCAATCTTTCTCCCAATCACCTTGATGTTCATAAATCCATGGAGGAATATACCGAAGCCAAGAAAAATATTATGCTCTGGCAGAAGAGCACCGATAAGCTTGTTTTAAATCTCGATAATGAGGTTACCTGTGCTATTGCAAAGGAAGCAAAGGGCGAGGTGGTATTCTTTTCCCGAAAGGCTCAGCCCGGGGGCGGAGTTTATCTTAAAGGCGATACGGTTTATTCCGATGGCAAGGCTCTTTGCACTGCAAACGATATTATTCTTCCCGGAATACATAACGTGGAAAACTATATGGCAGCCTATGCCGCAGTAAGAGAGCTTATCTCCGAGGCTGATTTTCTTAAGGTTTCCAAAAACTTTGCCGGAGTTGAGCATAGAATTGAATTTGTAAGAGAAATAAACGGAGTGAAAATATATAACGATTCAATTGCCTCAAGCCCCACAAGAGCGAAGGCATGTATGGATGCCTTTATGGAAAAGGGTATAAAAATAAGAATGATAGCCGGCGGCTACGATAAAAAAATTCCCTTTGAAGAAATGGGAAAAGACGTGGCAGAAAAGGTTAAAAAGCTTTATCTCTGCGGTCAGACCTCAGAAAAAATCGAAGAAGCCGTAAGAGCGGTTTCTCACGATTTCCCCATAATGAAGGGAACTGATTTTGAAAAAACCGTTATTTGTGCAATTGAGGAATCCGAGCCGGGAGATGTGCTTGTGCTTTGCCCTGCCTGTGCAAGCTTTGACCTGTTCCCCAATTTCGCAGTAAGGGGCAGAAAATTTAAGGAAATAGTTAACGGATATACTCCGGAGGAAAAATAATGGATAAATTAAAATTGCTTCTTTCCTGCCCGTCGGTTTCGGGTAGTGAAAGTGAATATAAGGGTATTCTTGAAAATCTTTTCGGAAATACCTGTGAAGAAATAAGAAGCGATAAAATCGGAAATTTCTTTGCCCTTAAGAATTCGGAACGCAATACCAAAAAGGTGCTTATTGATGCTCATTTCGATGTTATCGGTCTTATGGTATCAGCCATTGAAGAGGACGGACTCATAAGCTTTGTAACGGTTGGGGGAGTAGATACGAGAATCCTTCCCGCAATGAAAACAGTTATTCACGGAAAAAGAGCTGTTAAGGGAGTTATCGGTGTTCCGCCTCCTCATCTTCAGAAGGGAGATACCGATTCGCCCTATACTGCGGAAAGCCTTAAAATTGATACGGGCTTAACCGCAAAGGAGCTTAGTGAGATTGTTTCGGTGGGGGATTTAATATCCTTCGATTCGGAGGTAACCGAACTTCTTAACGGAGAAATCGCCTCTGCGGGTCTTGATAATAAGGCAGGTGTTTATGCGGCGTATCTTATTTCGGAGCTTGCAAAGCTTAAAAATACTCAGCTTACCTTTGCTATAACATCAGGAGAGGAAATCGGACTTAAGGGAGCAAAGGCGGCGGCAAATACCGATGAGTTTGATCTTTGCATAATAATAGATGTTACCCACGGAAAAACCCCCGATGCGGGAGAGCATATAACCTTCCCCTGCGGAAGCGGTGCGGTGCTTACTCCGGGACCCGTTGTTTCCAAAAAATATACCCGTATGCTTATGAAATATGCAGAAGAAAAAAATATAAGCTACGGAATTGAGGTAGTAAGCGAATCAACGGGTACAAACTCAGCTGCCTATGAGGTTGCAGGAGCGGGAAATCCCTGTGTTGTGATTTCGGTTCCCTTAAAATATATGCATACGGCATATGAGGTAGTGAATTTTTCGGATATAACAGCGGTGGCGGAGCTTACGGCAGGCTTTATTTCCGAATGTATAGACGGGGAGGATTAATATGCTTGAAAAATTATGCGGAATATATGCCCCCTCGGGTGAGGAGGAAAGAGTAACCTCCGAAATTGAAAAAGCTCTTCCCGAAGGAATTTCATATGAATATATGAGAAACGGAAACCTTGTTGTTTTTAAAGAGGGAAGAAAAAAGTCGGATAAAACTCTTATGGTATTTGCCCATACCGATGAGGTTGGTTTTATTGTCACAAAAATAACCGATGAAGGGTATCTTAAATTCGATACCGTGGGAGGAATAGATAAAAGAATTCTTCTTTCAAAACGTGTTTTTGTTGGTGAAAAAAGCATCCCCGGAATAATCGGAGTAAGAGCGGTGCATTTAACCTCAAAGGAGGAGCGTAAGAAAAGTGTTCCCATGGAGGAAATGTATATAGATATCGGTGCTTCATCAAAGGAGGATGCCTTAAAATACGTTATTCCGGGGGATTATGCTTCCTTTGAGGCAGGCTTTACTCTTAACGGAAAAAGAATGATTTCCAAGGCATTTGACGACAGAGCCGGTGTTGCAACCCTTTTAAGACTTGTTAACAGCGAAACAGAATACGGCTTTATTGCCTGCTTCGGAATCGGAGAGGAAATAGGTCTTAAGGGTGCGGAAACCGCCGCAAATAAGTATAAGCCTCATTACGGACTTATTCTTGAGGGAACCACCTGTCAGGATGTTAACGGTACTCCGGAGGAGGGAAAATCAACACGTTTAGGTGAGGGGCCTGCAGTTTCAATCCGTGATTTCGGCTCCTGCTCAGACCGTGAATTCAATAGCTTTATTTTTAAGCTTGCGAAAGAAAATAACCTGAAATATCAGCTTAAAAGAACCCACAGAGGCGGAAACGATGCAAGAGCGGTTCAGCTTGCGGGAAGCGGAGTTAAAACCGCAGTAATTTCAGTTCCCGTAAGATATATCCATTCTCCTTCGGGGATTATGGATTCGGAAGATTTTGAAAATGCTTTTAAGCTTACTAAAACCATTGCAGATAATATAGGAGAGATATAATGAAACTTTTTGAAAAGCTGGCAAAAATTAATTCTGTATCGGGAAATGAAAAAGAAATGAAAAGCTTTATTGCAGAAGAGGTAAAGAAGCTTTGCAGTAAAATATATGAGGATAATTTCGGAAATCTTATCTGCGTTATGGGTGAGGGAGAAGAAAAAATAATGTTCAATGCTCCCATTTCGGAAAACGGATTTTTTATAACAGATATTAAAAACGGCAAGGCTAAGGTTTCTCCCATGGGAAGCTTTGCCGCAGAGGGACTTGCAGGTAAAATTGCCGTAACCGAAAAAGGAGTTGAAGGGATATTTGTTTCTCACTGCGGTGATGATGAAAAGAAGCCGACTGCAGATAAATTTGAAATAGACTTTTTCGGAAATGAAGAGGTTGAAAACGGAGAAACGGTTGCCATTAAGGGAAAAGCAAGATTTTTCGGTGACTGTGCCGTATGCTCTGCCGCAGGAATAAAGGCAGGAATCTATGCTATGATTAACATTATGAAAAGCATAAAAGCAACGGATAAGGAAATATATTTTGTTTTTTCCGTTCAGGATAACCTTGGCTTCAAGGGTGCGAAGGTAGCCGCTCAGGAAATCAATCCCTCAAAGGCGATTG
>JAZQFU010000256.1:0-3985 GCA_045539675.1 Clostridia bacterium
ATTCTTTATCAGGGGACAACGTATATTCCCATCCGTGCTGCTGCAACAGCACTCGGTGGAGATGTTTTCCGCAAATGCATCCGGGATTTATGACCTCATGGCAGATAAATTATCAGATTTACGTGAATACTCCTCTGAATATATAATCGGGTGGAAAACACTTGCATTAAGCAGGCTTTATTAAAATAAAAAAATTTGTAAAAAACTGTTGACAAATAAAAACAACGGATGTATAATTATACACAACTTAATAAGAAACCTAAAGGCTGTGAAGGGAAATAGTAGTTTTTATGATGCCGTAAAGAGAGCTGCCGGTAGCTGCAAGGCAGACGGATAGTAATTATGAATACATCCCGGAGCTGCGCACCGAACGGAAGCATCTCAGTAGGCTGCGACGGAATTCACCCCGTTATCGTGTGATAGAGTATCGCTTATGCTGTACTCGATGAGGCAGTTTGCTGTGAGGCAGCTGTAAACTGAGGTGGTAACACGGATTAAACCCCGTCCTCTGAATATCAGGAGGGCGGTTTTTTTATTGCCTTCCGTTCTCCCGATAAATCTTAAAAAGGAAAGGATGGTAAAAATGGCAGTAAAAATCACAATGCTGGTAGTATTCTTCGCAATTATGGTAGGTGTCGGCTTCTATTGCCGCAAAAACGCTACCGATGTTAACGGATTTGTTCTCGGCGGACGAAGCGTAGGCCCCTGGCTTACGGCGTTTGCATACGGAACCTCATACTTCTCAGCAGTTATATTCGTTGGTTACGCAGGTCAGTTTGGTTGGAAATTCGGTGTTGCCTCCACGTGGATAGGTCTTGGAAATGCATTTATAGGCTCTCTTCTTGCATGGATAATCTTAGGCAGAAGAACAAGACTTCAGACTCAGCATTTAGGAACGGCAACGATGCCCGAATACTTCGGCAAAAGATACAACAGCAATGCTCTTAAAATTGTTGCATCACTTATAGTTTTCGTATTCCTTATTCCTTATACCGCATCTTTGTATAACGGACTTTCAAGACTTTTCGAAATGGCGTTTCCCGGAGTTTCATATAATGTTTGCGTTATAGTTATGGCGGTGCTTACGGGAGTATATGTTATAGCCGGCGGATATATGGCAACGGCAATTAATGACTTTATTCAGGGACTTATTATGATAGGCGGAATCGTGGCTGTTATTGCCGCAGTTTTAACAGGTCACGGCGGATTTGCTTCTTCACTTAAGGAGCTTGCGGAGGTTCCTCACGAAATTCCCGGTGCCTATGCATCATTCTTCGGCCCCGACCCCTTCGGTCTTTTATGCGTTGTTATTTTAACTTCATTGGGAACCTGGGGACTTCCTCAGATGGTTCAGAAGTTCTATGCAATAAAGAGTGAGAAAAATATAGCAAAAGGAACTATTATTTCAACAGTTTTTGCTATAATCGTTGCAGGCGGATGCTACTTCCTTGGCGGATTCGGAAGAATTTCAGGTGTTTCCGTTGATGCCGCAACCGGAGTTCCCGTGGGCGGATTTGATGCAATCATTCCCGCAATGCTTGAAAGCCTTCCCGATATATTAATCGGCGTTGTTATCGTTCTCGTGCTTTCGGCTTCCATGTCTACTCTTTCATCTCTTGTTCTTGCTTCAAGCTCAACCCTTACTCTCGATATGATTAAAGGGCATATAGTAAAGAATATGGACGAAAAGAAGCAGGTTCTCATAATGAGAGTGTTTATAGTCGTATTTATCGCTGTATCTGCGTTTATTGCAATAAACAAAGATAAGCTTGGCTATATAGCAGATATGATGGGAATTTCCTGGGGCGCACTTGCCGGTGCATTCCTTGCTCCCTTCCTCTACGGCTTATACAGTAAGTGGGTAACAAATGCTTCTGTATGGGTATCCTTCATCTTCGGTGCGGGAATTATGATACTTAATATGCTTATGAGAAGCTCTTTCCCCGCTGTGCTTCAGTCTCCCATTAACTGCGGTGCTGTTGCAATGCTCGGCGGACTCATTATAGTTCCTCTTGTGAGCCTTATAACTCCCAAGCCCGCAAAAGAAACGGTTGACGGTATGTTTGAATGCTATGAGGTAAAGGTTACCGCTTCCGCAAAGAAAAATCTCGGCGAATAATATTAAGCGTAAGGTGCAGAATTTCTGCACCTTGCGGCGTGATAAAAATAAAGGAGAAAGCAATATGCCAATTACGGATATTCTTGTTAAAAACGCAAATGAGTTTCCCGATGACGTTTGTCTGGTGGAAATCAGCCCCCGTGTTCAGGAGCAGGGAAGAAAAACCTGGAAGGAATATGCTCTTATTGAATCGGGAAGAAAAAACGATTTCAGAAATGAGATAACCTGGAGCGAATTTGATAAAAAATCAAACCGCTTTGCAAACCTTCTTCTTTCCAGAGGAATCAAGAAGGGAGATAAGGTTGCGATTCTTCTTATGAACTGCCTTGAATGGCTTCCCATTTACTTCGGAATTTTAAAAACCGGAGCTCTTGCAGTTCCCTTGAATTACAGATATACTGCATCGGAAATCAAATATTGCCTTGATTTATCCGATTCAATTGCTCTTGTGTTCGGGCCTGAATTTACCGGAAGGGTTGAAGAAATCTGCGACCGTATTCCCGATGTTAATCTGCTTTTCTATGCAGGTGAGGATTGCCCCACCTTTGCAGAAAGCTATGATAAGCTGGTTACATACTGTTCATCTAAGGATCCTGATATTGAAATTAGCGATGATGATGAAGGTGCAATCTATTTTTCTTCGGGAACTACCGGCTTCCCCAAGGCAATCATCCATGCCCACAGAAGCCTTGTTCACGCCTGTAAGGTAGAGCAGAATCATCATTCTCAGACCAAAGACGATGTTTTCTTATGCATTCCGCCTCTTTATCATACCGGAGCGAAAATGCACTGGTTCGGAAGTTTTCTCGTTGGCGGAAAGGCTGTGCTTCTTAAGGGAGTGAAGCCCGAGTGGATTTTAAGAACTGCATCCGAGGAAGGCTGCTCAATCGTCTGGCTTCTTGTTCCCTGGGCGCAGGATATCCTGGATTCCATTGAAAGAGGAGACATTGATTTAAAGGATTACGATCTTTCAAAATGGAGACTTATGCATATAGGCGCACAGCCAGTTCCCCCCAGTCTTATAAAGAGATGGAAGAAGTATTTCCCGAATCACGAATATGATACCAACTACGGCTTAAGCGAATCCATAGGCCCCGGATGTGTGCATCTCGGTGTTGAAAATATTCATAAGGTAGGCGCTATTGGTAAAGCAGGCTACGGCTGGGAGGTTAAAATTGTTGACGAAAACGGTGTTCCCGTTGCACGTGGTGATGTTGGTGAGCTTTGTGTTAAAGGCCCCGGGGTTATGAACTGCTACTATAAGGATGAAAAAGCCACAGCCGAAACCATAAAAGACGGCTGGCTTCTTACCGGAGATATGGCTAAGGAAGATGAAGACGGGTTTATTTTCCTTGTTGACAGAAAGAAAGACGTTATTATTTCCGGCGGAGAAAATATTTATCCCGTTCAGATTGAGGATTTCCTGCGTAAGCACGGTGCAATAAGCGATGTTGCTGTTATCGGCTTACCCCATGCAAGACTCGGAGAAATATCCGCAGCTATAATTCAGGTAAAGGAAGGCTTCACCTTAACTGAGGAAGAGGTTAATGAGTTCTGTCTGGAAATGCCCAGATATAAAAGACCCCAGAAGGTGATTTTTGCGGATGTTCCCAGAAATCCCACGGGAAAAATAGAAAAACCTAGGCTTCGTGAGATTTATTGCGGCGAAAGTCTTGTGGAAAGTCAGATAAAGGGATAAGTTGGGTGTTGTATATCCCTTATGATGCAAAAATTAAATAATATATAAAATCGGATTGCATTATTCATAAAAGTATGATAAAATAAATTATTAAATTTGCCCGATTTTTGAGGGCTGTATATTTACAGCGCTTTATTGTGAATTAACACAACAAGGTTCCCCGAAAA
>JAZQFU010000257.1:0-6564 GCA_045539675.1 Clostridia bacterium
CCTCTCCTCAAGGAGAAGCCTTTGAAAAGCTGCATCTAAACCCTATATTTCGCAATGATTTGGTAATGCAATTGATGGAAGTAAACAAATGAAAAAGATTTCGTGGAGGTAAAAGGATGATTACATTTTTTAATCGAAAGGAATTGCTTATTACTGTGGATATGAGCCGTCGGTCAAATGTTTGTGATATTTTATCTGATAATGGTATTGATTATAAAATAAAAGTAACCAATCTTCAAAGTGCTTCTGCATTCAGTAGTATGAGAGGCAGGCGTGGAAGCTTTGGAATAAATCAAAACTATTCATATGAATATAAGGTTTATGTTCATAGAAAAGATTATGATTATGCTTTGAAACTAATTGTATAATTTTGAATTGCAAGTGGAATTTTTATTGTGCTTTGCACGTCTCAAGTCCAAAAAAATTTAAGGGAGGAAAGTCTATGAAAAATATTATAAAAATTCTGACAGTTATAATTGTTATTACTGTTGTATCGGTATCAGGCGCATTTGCACTTGAATGTGAAATGGCAATTGAACCGCAGTTTTCGGTTACGGGAAACTTTTCGAAGGGAATAGCCCTTGTAAGCCGTGACGGGGAATCGGCGGTCATTGACAGACACGGTAAGCTTGTCATTGAATTTGATAATCGTGTAAAATCGGTAAGAAGCAACGGTCTTATTATGATTGTGGGGGAAAACGAACTGGCAGCATTTTTTGACAGTAAGGGAAACCGTCTTACGGAATATGTTTACGATGCCTTTCCCGTTATTGACGCCAAATGGAATACCAAAACATATAACTTAAGATATGATGACGGTGACGGAAAAAGCATACTTGTTCCTTTTTCAAGAAATAAAAAATACGGTTATATAAATTCCTACGGTGTTGAGGTAATACCGCCGGTTTTTGAATATGCATACGGCTTTCGTAACGGTCTGGCGCGTATCTGTGCCGATGGAATCTTAAGCGAATACGGAACCTATACCAACGGAAAGTACGGATTTATAAAAGAAAACGGAGAGGTTATTGTTCCTGCCGATTCTTATTGGGTTGCTTCTGTAAATTACGATTTCGGCTATTCAACCGCAACCAACGGTGAAGGTGATGAAATAATTGCAGATAAATACGGCAATGTTTCCAAAACCGATGAAATTCATTTCGGTAAAATAAATGCAGAATATATTCAGGTGTGGGATAAGCAGGGGAGAAAGGGAATAACCGATAAAAACAGAAGCTTTATTATCCCCTTAGGCTTTTATGATAAAATATCCCGTCTTTCGGAAGACTTCTTTATTATAGACGGAAAAAGAATTGTGAACAGTAAAAACGAGACTGTATATACTGCTCCCGAGGACATTGAAATATCTGAGCATTATCTTTGGATTACCGAAAAAAGTCATTTCGCAAGACTGGTGAAGCCTCTGGAAGAAAGTCAGTTTTCCGAAAAGCTTTTCGGTCTTGTTAATGCTCAGGGAAGAGTGATACTTGAACCTTCGTGGCAAGCTTGCTACGACCTTGGAGAAGGACTTATTTATGCACAGGATTCAGAGAAAAACTATCTGTTCGACTATGACGGTAAGCTATTATGCACGCTTAACGGAAATGACTGCGGAAGATGCATTGACGGCCTTTTTGCCATAAGGGATTTTGATACGATGAAAAAGGGGTATATGCTTAATCCTCTTACTCATCCGAAGGTGTATGTTAACGGTGAAAAGCTTGTATGCGACGTTTATCCGAGAATAGAAAACAACCGCACTCTCGTGCCCATGAGGGCGATTTTCGAAGAAGTAGGTGCGGAAATTTTGTGGGACGGGAATACCCGTACCGTAACCGCAATAAAAGACGGTATCACAGTTACCGTGCAGATAGGAAGCAATATTTTATATAAAAACGGAACTGAGGTTATTCTGGATGTTCCTGCAAAAATCGAGGATGAGAGAACTCTTGTTCCTTTACGCGCCGTAACCGAGTCACTTGGGGGCACGGTTGAGTGGAACGGGGAAGACAGAACCGTTAACATAAAGAAATAAATGGAGAATCATCATGAGTAAAGTAATACTGATTTCGATTGACGGAATGAGACCCGACGGTCTCCTTTCATGCAAAAATGAGTATGTTGAGAAGCTAAAAAGCATATCTTCATATACCTTCAATGCAAGGACGGTGTTTCCTTCCATAACTCTTCCGTGTCACTTATCTATGTTCCATAGTGTTCCCCCTGAAAGACACGGAACTCTTTCGAATACATACGCAGTTCCTGTTCGCCCCATAAACGGATTATTTGAACAAATTAAGGCGGCAGGGAAAACGTCTGCGATGTATTACGGATGGGAGCCTCTTCGGGATATCAGCCGACCGGAATCTCTTGCTGCGGCTGAATATATAAATTCCTATTCCTTTGAGCATACAGACGGAATGCTTACGGAAAGAGCGCTTCGGTATATCGGTCTTGCGAAGCCTGATTTCGTTTTTCTTTATATGGTGGAAACCGATGAAAAGGGCGGTCACGATATGGGCTGGATGAGTGAAACTTATCTTGAATATATAAGCTATGCAATAAATAATGTTAAGAGGGTTATTGAAGAGGTCGGTGAAGAATATACCGTTATAGTGACTGCAGATCACGGAGGTCACGAAAGAGGTCACGGCTCGGATATGCCTGAGGATATGACTATCCCCATGTTCTTTACGGGTAAGGAGTTTGCACCGGGCAGAGAGCTTGAAAACGTGAGTATTCTTGATATAGCACCCACGATTGCAGATGTTATGGGAGTGGCAAAGCCACGCGAATGGGAAGGAGAAAGTCTTAAATGCTTTTAAAAAACTGTAACTATCTTGACGGAAGCTTCAATTTCAGAATAGGTGATATCCGGATTGAAAACGGAAAAATATCGGAAATTTCCAAAAGTCTTGTGCCCTATGATGGTGAAGGGGTAAAGGATGCGGAATTCAAAAAGGTTATCCCCGGTCTTATTGATGTGCATATTCATAGGGCTGCCTCACTTTTTTAGTGAGACAGCCCATTTTGATGCTTATAATTTTATATCCTCTTCCTTATAGAAGTTTTCCGATCTTGTTACTGTTGCGGGGGGAGCGAAATCAAGCTTTTTATCTGCGATTTTAAGTATATCTTCAGGCTTAATCCAGGGCTTATTCTGGATTGCACTTGTTTCCTCATGGGTAAGATATCCCTTGTAGGTAGTAAGACTTCTTCTGTAGAATCCGTCCTTTATGCAGCAGCCTTGAACTCCGTCGTTCAAAATGCTTAAAATCATGGGAAGCATTTCAGAAGCATATGCAAGAGAGGTGGAATTTGCTACTGCACCGGGAATATTTGCAACGCAGTAGTGAACGATTCCGTTAACCACATATCTGGGATTATCGTGGTGGGTTTCGTGGCTTGATTCAATAGCACCGGGCTCGTCGTTTGAAATATCAACGAGAACCGAACCGGGTTCCATAAGCTTAAGCATTTCCTTATCAATAAGGAAGTCCTTTCTTTCCTTGGGCCACTTAACGCAGTTAAGCACCATATCGGTCTGAGGAAGCACCTCAGCGATTGCTTCCTTATTGCAGAGAGCGGTATTAATCTGGCTCTTATACTGGGTGAGCAGGCTTCTTAAAAGTCCTACATTAATATCCATAACCGTGCAGTTTGCACCTAAAGCGTGAAGTACCTCAAGTGCGCCTCTGCCAACAACACCTGCACCTAAAATGAGAACGTTCATTCTGGGAGCGCCTGCAAATCCGCCTACAAATTTACCCTTTCCGCCGTTTATTGTAAGCATGGATTCAAGGCCGAAAAGTGCGCCCTGTTTTCCTGCGGCTTCACAGTTAGGTGAGCCGAAACGGTGGGCATCCTCCGCTGTAAAGGAAATACATTTGCTTTTTAAAAGTGCATCAACCTCTTCGGGGTGACCTGCAGGATGAATGCATCCGAGAATAATCTGATTTTCGCGGATGAGGGGATATTCACGGGGAGTGAATTCCTTTACCTTTGCAACCATATCGCAACCGGCATAGATTTCTTCCATAGTATCAACTATCTTTGCACCTGCAGCAATGTATTTTTCATCGGGAAAGCCGGCAAGCTTTCCGCAATCCTTCTGCACCCATACCTCATGACCTGCCGCAACGATGGATTTTACCTCACCGGGCGTGGAGATGACTCTGAATTCGCCTTCTTTGATGTCTTTTAAAACTCCGTAAATCATTTCGATTTCCTCCTGAAAATTTTAGTTGACAAATGTCTTTTAACATTTTATAATTATACTATCATGAATTGGCATATTCTTGCCAAATTCTAAGTATTGTATGTCAAAAATTTATATGAGGTGCAATTATGAAGGCAAAATTCGGGATTGAGCGTGAAAGGCATAACAAGCTGTTTTATAAAGAATATAATAACGACAAGGGGATTTTCCATTTTCACTCACAGATTGAGCTTTATTTTGTAACCGGCGGAGAGATGGAAATATATGTGGGAAATCAGGGAAGGTGTGTTAAGGCGGGGGAAATGTCTGTTGCGTTGAGCTATGAGCCTCATTCCTATAAAACACCTGTTGAATCCACCTCCAAGGTTTTTATTATTCCTGCATATCTATGTGAGGAATTCATAAATCTTATCGGAAATAAAAGGGCTACAAATCCTTTTATAACCGATAAGGAGACTGTTGCTCTTATAGGCTCAATGGTAGATGAAGCAAGGAATGCAAGCAACGAAATAAAGAAAACCGGCTACATATATGTGATTCTGGGACTTCTTATGGATTATATCTGTCTTGAAGTAAAGGATGCACCTCTCGATACAGAGCTTTCATCAAGAATTCTTTTCTATATAAATGAGAATTTCAGAGAGGATATAAGCTTAACCTCCATTGCTTCGCATTTCGGATATAATGCCAGCTATATATCAAAATATTTCAAAACAAGCTTTAACATTGGAATAAATCAGTATCTTACGGTTATACGCCTTAAGAATGTGCTTATGCTTATGCATGAAAAAAAGCATACCTTTACCTACTGTGCTTTTGAAAGCGGCTTTAATTCAATGCGAACTTTCTACCGGGTATTCTATAATGAGCTTGGATGCTCACCGGGTGAATATATGAAAAACATGTAAAAAAGGATGCAGAAACATAATGTTTTTGCATCCTTTTCCGTTTGGAATAATTTCTTCTATTTCAACTTTTCAAGTGCTTCCCATATTCCGTTAATATAAACAGCACCGAGGGCACGGTCATATAAGCCGTAACCGGGTCTTCCGGTTTCGCCCCATATCATTCTTCCGTGGTCAGGTCTTATGAAGCCGTCAAAGCCGTTATCGTGGTATGCCTTGATGATTCCGAAAATATCAAGGGAGCCGCACTCTGTTTTGTGGGCAGATTCCTCAAAGCATCTTTCTCCCGTGATTTTAATATTTCGTATATGAGCGAAGTGGATTCGGTCTGTAAAGGAATTGACAAGATCGATAATATCGTTTTCCGGGTCAACTCCAAGAGAGCCGCTGCAAAGGGTAAGACCGTTGTATTTGCTGTCGTAAAGCTTTAAGAATCTTTCAAGGTTCTTTTTATTTGTGATTATACGGGGAAGACCGAAGATGCTCCAGGGTGGATCATCCGGATGAATTGCCATTTTAACCTTAACCTCTTCGGCAACCTTTATTACTCTGTCAAGGAAGTATTTAAGGTTATCCCATAAATCCTCTTCGGAAATACTCTTATATTTTTCAAGTAATGCTTTCATGCCTTCCTTTGTGTAGCTTGCATCCCATCCGGGAAGGGAAAGCTCTCCGGTTAAGGGATTCATATCAAGAACGGTTTCTTCTGCATAGCTTAATGCATTTGAGCCGTCTGAAAGCTCATGCTTAAGGTCACTTCTCGTCCAGTCAAAAACCGGCATAAAGTTGTAGCAAACGCAGTATATTCCTGCCTTTGCAAGGTTTCTTAAGGTTTCGCAGTAATTGGCAATATATCTGTCACGGTTGCCGTCACCTGTTTTGATATCTTCGTGAACGGGAACACTTTCAATAACAGAAAGCTCAAGGCCTGCTTCCTCAACCTCTTTTTTTAATTCCATTATTCTCTCGTAGGGCCAGACTTCACCTACGGGAATATCGTATATGGCAGAAACTATTCCCGTAACTCCCGGAATTTGTCTTATCTTTTCCAGAGTAACAGGATCGTCTTTACCATACCATCTGAAGGTCATCTGCATGGTTAATCTCTCCTTTTTTATTTACTGTATGTATTTTTCCCTTTAATAAATACCGATTCAATATTTATATTATCGTCAAAAATTACGATGTCGGCATCATAGCCCTTATGGATAAGCCCTTTGCCCTTAAGGTTGATTGCATTTGCAGGATTTTCGGTTATCATCTGAATCGCTTCGGGCAGGGGAATTCCCGCTTTTTTATAGATTGTATGAACCAGTACATCTGCAGTTGCAACGCTTCCTGCAAATCCCTCTTTGCCGGGAATTCTTGCGACTCCGTCGGCAATTTCAACAGGCTGACCGTCTTTAAGGCTTCCCAGAACGCTGGTTTTCGAATCGGTTG
>JAZQFU010000258.1:0-5043 GCA_045539675.1 Clostridia bacterium
ACTTTTATAACAAAGATGGGAACGGTGAACCTCGATGGAAAAATATCCTTTGAAGAGGAAGCGGCAAAAGGTGAATGTATAAGCGGAAGGGTAAAAGACCTCACAAAAGATAACTACGAAATTATAAGAAGTGCCGTTCCGGTAAAATCAGGCGACGATACTGTGGGTATTTTGTATGGCGTAATAAAGCTTGAGGTTATCGGAAAAAAATACGGCAGTATGGCAAAAGAGCTTGATGCACAATTATTTGTTTACGATAAAGAAACAGGAAATCTTGTTGTTGATACCATCAACAATAAGCTCGGAAATATTTCTTTCCTTAAGAATCGAAAATACCGTGACGGTTATTCCTACGAGTCGATGATAAACAGCGAAAAGGGATATTCCTCTTTCCAGTCAATGCTTAAAGACGAAGTGCTTTATCTTCATTTTTCCACCCTTGAAGGAATTAACTGGAAGATAACTCTTGCGAGATACGAGTCTCAGGTGTTTGAAAAGACGCATATTATAGCTACTCTTCTTCTTATTGCCTTTGCTGCTATGCTGCTCATTATGTTTGTCTACATTATCATTCTGATGCACAGCGAAAAACAAAGAAGCTTTGCTACGGCGCGTGCATCAAAAATCAGAAAATTGCTTCTGGATGTAAATCAGCAGCAGAATAATATTTCCGAGTCGTTAAAAGAGATAGCCGAATTTGCAAAATCCCGGTCTGCTGTATTCTTTGATGCAGACGGTGAAGATTACCATTTTGTTATGCCTGTCAGTCTGCAGGCAATTCTTACTGGTGAAGACAGAAGATATTTTATATCGGAAATTCTTCACTATGCCGTAGAGCTTCATAGGGTGAATAATACGGCTGTGAACCTTATGTGTATTACTCCGAATAACCATCTTGTAAAAACGAACCGTGAGTTTTACGATTTTCTTAAAATGCATAAAATTACAGAGGTTTCCTTTGCAACGGTTATTGATAAAAACAATCATGTCGGTATTCTTGGGGTTGTAAATCCCAAAAGAGGCATAACCGCCAGAATTCTTCTGGAAGATGTTGCTGTTTGTTTTTCCATTGCAATTTATAATAAAAAGCATTTAAATAAAACAGAGATTGCCGCAACGACTGATTCCCTTACGGGAGTTTCAAACCGTGTTACATATAAAAAAGACCTTTTGCGCTTTGATGAAGAAAAACCGCGGGAATTTTCCTGTGTTTATATTGATGTTAACGAGCTTCATCTTCGCAATAATAAATACGGTCATGCTGCCGGCGATGAAATGCTTTTGTATATTGCCAATACCCTGAAGGAGGTATTCTACGGTCACCGGATATATCGGATGGGCGGAGATGAGTTCCTGGTATTTGCTCAGAATACATCTCAGGATGATATAAAAAAGGGCATTGATATGCTGAATGAACAGCTTGAGCCGAGGGATTATCATGTTGCGGTTGGTATGTCATACAGAACTCAGAATATGAATACCGAGGAAATGGTGCGGGAAGCCGAAATCAGAATGTATGAGGCGAAAGCGCAATATTATCAGGTAAAAGAGATAAAGAAAGCGGCAAGTGTGGATGATAAAGGGTATGTTCATACAAAAACGGGTATTTTAGAGATTGATACGATGATTTCCATACTGAAGGAAAAATATAACGGAATATATCGTGTGGCTCTGGATACAGACAAAGCGCACCGTATCTTAATGCCGGCATATCTTGGCTATAACGAAGATGAGGAACATTTTTCAGCGCTCTTAACCAAGTATATAGATGATTCAGTTGCTCCTGAATTCCACAGAGCAATGATGAGCTTTTTGAATTATGATGCACTACAAAGACAGTTTCTGGAAGATAAGACACCAATGATAACATATAAAAAGACAAACGGAGATACTGTAGTATTAAGTGTTTACAGGTTAAGTAACGAGGATATATCCGTGAGCAATACACTTTGGGTTTTTGCCAGAGAGTAAAGAGTTGTTTAATAAATTCAGTTCATTGTAGTAAAATAACATAGCTCTTGTCATGCTAAGATTAATATTCAGCAAATCGGCGAAAGTCGGTGATGTAAAGTAAAGAAGCTATACTACGCCGGTTCGGCTGCAATGACAAAGGTCTTTTCCGGGACTTTCCGTTATTGCAGCTTTTTTTCAAGAGGGGATTTTTATAAATGCTGTAACAAGAGAAGAAAAGGCAGCTTGCCCGCATACAGACGGAATCTTCAGTATCAAGCGATATAAGAATCTGTATTCGCGGAAACTCATCAGGACATTTTGAATAATGAGGGTACAATTTTTTGCCTGAATGGGAACGCCTTTTTGATTTATACAGAAATCTGCACTCTTATGATGAGGCGCTGAGTCAGTCAAAGGGCTATAAAAAGAAAAAAACTGACTTTGTATGCATTGAACGTAAGAGGATGAATATTTAACAGGGAGACGGGGAGGTTTGATAAATGAGAAAATATATGATTGGAATATTACTGCTGATTATTTTCTGTGCTCAGCCTGTTTTTGCTGAGGTTTATACTATCGAAAAAAACGAGGGAGCGGGAATAAGTTATATCTGGATTTTAACGGCACTTGCTTGTTGCCTTTGCTTGCTTGTAACTGTAATTCTGCTGCTTTTCCGCATTAAACGTATCCGCAAAGAAAATGAGGCGGATAAGATGACGGATTCCGAAACCGGAATGGGAAATCTGCAATTTTTCAAGTATCATTTCAGATACACCATAAGCGACACTTCAAGAAGCCTTTATCATATTGCATATATTGTCTTAGATAGCAGCTATCTGCGTTCTTATCACGGAGAAAGCTCTTTTGACGATGTATTAAAATATACAGCATCCGTTCTTTCGGAGCATACGGGCGACAGGGAATTCTCTGCGAGAATTACTGAAAACGGATTTGCCTTTGCGTTTCGGACTGCAAATGATGTCGATGCAAAAAAAAGACTTGTCGAAGTTATGAATAAGCTGAACAGCTTTGAAACGGTGAAGGAAAAAAACAACAAGCTTGTATTTCATTCTGCCGTCTATCACCTCGGAAGCTCCGACAGAAACTGTGAAATTCTTCTTTTTAATCTCAGAAAGAATTGCAACAGAATTTTCGGTACGGAAAAGCAGATTGTTTTCTGCGATATTCATTCTATGAATATGATTCAGGAAGAAAAGAAAATCACCGAAAGCATCTTAAGGGGCTTTGAAAAAAACGAATTTAAGATGTATCTGCAGTTTATTGTTGATAATAAAACCAAGAAAATTGTTTCAGCAGAAGCTCTTTCAAGGTGGGAAACCCCCGATAAAGGTCTTGTAGGGCCCGGTAAATATATCGGGAATATGGAAATAGCGGGGCTTATAAGCAAGCTTGACTTTTATATGTTTGAGCTTGCCTGCCAACAGCTTGAAAAATGGAAGGGAACGGCTTTTGAAAATATTACTATTTCCTGTAACTTTACAAGAATAACCCTCTCGGAAGAGAATTTTATTGATAAACTCAGGTCGATTTCAAACAGCTATTCTTTTGATAAATCAAAGCTTGCCATTGAAATTACCGAGGATGCTATGGAAAAAGACATAGAAACTGCAATGAATAATGTAAGGCTGTGTAAGGAAATTGGGTTCAGAGTGTATCTGGACGACCTGGGAAGCGGATATACCTCTCTTGCGAATCTGTGTGATTATCCTATAGATATTGTGAAAATTGACCGTGATATTTTGCTTAAAACTGAAAGTGCAAAAGGAAAAGATCTGTTTGCGGGAATCATTGCTCTTGCACACAGTCTGAATATCAAGGCTACTTGCGAGGGTGTGGAAACAGAAGAGCAAAATACACTCGTATCCTCCTCCGATTGCGATTTCGTTCAGGGGTGGTATTTTTCCAAAGCAATTCCTCCGGAGGAATGTGAATCTTTTATAGAAAAATATGAAAAATCTAAGCTCAGATATGCCGATAACTGACCGGGAACCTTGTTAACGCCCGCAGCATATGATATAACCTTGAAGATAATAAGCTTTCATATTATCCGGGGAAAGTATGACTTTGTTTCTGACTTGACACGAGTAATAATCTTGTCGAAATTAAGTTTAATAGTATTAGAAAGGTAATTTTACATATGAAAAATAAATTTGCAGAAAATTTGAGTAAATTAAGAAAAGAAAGAGGATATACACAAAATACATTTGCAGATGCTACAGGTATGCAAAGAAATACAATTGCTTGTTATGAAACTGGTCGGCGTGAATGTGATTTTGATACATTGTTACTTTTTGCTGAAGTATTAAATTGTACTGTTGATGAACTGCTGGCTGATGAGGACAATATTACTGAATTAAACAATATTGTGATATCTAAAAAGGCAGGTTCAATATACATTTTAACCAATCCTTCGTTTCCTGATTATGTTAAGATAGGATATGCTGATAATGTAGAGAATAGATTGCAACAATTAAATAACAGCGAGTGTACACCGTTTGCTTTTCGTGTATATGCAACTTATGATGTTGATAGCAGATTATCAGATATTAAAATCCATTCAATAATTGATAAATTAAATCCTGATTTGCGTTCAATTGATAATTATAATGGAAAAAAGAGAGTTCGTGAATTTTATGCTATGTCCGCTGAAGATGCATATTCGTTGTTGGAAGCCATTGCGGAAATTCATAATTGTGTTGATAAATTAAAAAAATGGGAATTAAGCAATGAAGAAATCTATGCAGAAAAAACAGCAAAAGAAGTAAGTTTGGAAAAAAGAGCAAGATCTATTAATTTTGCGTTTGACCATTCAAAGATTCCAGTTGGAGCAAAATTAGTTAATATAGAAGATTCGAATATAAAATGTACGGTTGTTGATGAGCGAAGAATTGAATATAATGGTGAGTCAATGCATATAACACCATTCGCAAAAATGATTAGTGGGAAAAATTGGCTCACAACAGGACCGGGATATCTAAAAGATCATTTCACTTATAATGGTATTTTGTTAAGAGAAATTATTGACTAATATTCCGTTGTATCATAGGATAATTGATCAAAGATGCAATA
>JAZQFU010000259.1:0-5753 GCA_045539675.1 Clostridia bacterium
AATGAAAAAAGAGGAAAAGCCTCATGACTTTTCCTCTTTTTAATCAGAATTATTTTCAGTTTTTCTTAAGCACAATTGCCGTCCAGCCGTCGTCTCTTTTGATTTCAACGATTGCAAAGCCGTTTTCACCGGCGGATTTTATTATCTCATTTTCCCTTTCGGTTATGATTCCCGAAACAACGAGAATGGATTCTTCATCCATAAATCTGCCCACGTCGGGGAGAAGCATAAGAATAATATCCGCAACAATATTTGCGGTAATAAAACGGTAGGTTCCCTTTGCCGCTGAAAGAAGGTCTCCCTGCTTTACGGTAATTATATTTTCCATTCCGTTGAGAGCCGCATTTTCCTTTGAAATCTTAACGGAAAGCTCATCAATATCAACGGCGGTAATATCCTTTGAACCGAAAAGCCCTGCACATATTGCAAGAATTCCCGAGCCGGTGCCGATATCAAGCACATTATCGTCTTTTCTTAAATACTTTTCAATAAATTCAAGGCACATTTTAGTGGTTTCGTGGGAACCGGTTCCGAATGCCATTCCGCTATCCAGAGTAATCACCTTTTCGCCTTCAGCAGGAGTATATTCCTCCCAGGCGGGGGCAACAACCACGTTTGCACCGATTTTAAGGGGCTTGAAATATTTCTTCCAGCCGTTTTCCCAGTCTTCCTCCTCAAGCTTTGCTATGTATGCCTTAAAGCCTTCTTTTTCAGCATTTTTCACAAGCTCTTCCGCAACGGAATCATCATCTGAATATGCCTTCACGAAAGCAGTATTCATATCACGTCTGAAAAGACCGTCGTCAATATAATCCCAGCGAACCTGCTCCTTATGCTCAAGTATATCGGAGGGATCGTCAATGCTTACGGTGGGGAAGCCGTTATTATCAAAGAAAATAACCGCTTTTTCAATATCTTCCTTGTTTATTTCAATAATGATTTCATTCCAGAGCATATTAACTGAAAAACTCCTTTACCGAATCATAGAATTTTTTCTTTTTTGAATGGTTTGAATCCTCAAAGGTTTCCTTAAAGGATTTCAAAATATCCTTCTGCTTTGAGGTGAGCTTTTTGGGAACCTCCACGTTAACGGTAATATACTGATTTCCCTTGCCCATTCCTCTTAAATTGGGAATTCCTTTTCCTTTTAATATAAAGCGGTCACCGTTCTGTGTTCCCTCGGGGAGTGAAAATTCCACCTTGCCGTGAATGGTGGGAACAATGATTTTTGCTCCGAGAGCCGCTTCAACAAAGGTTACGGGAAGGTCGATATATACATCTGTTCCCGAACGCATAAATACCTTGTGAGGACGGATTCTTATTCTGATATATAAATCTCCGGAGGGGCCACCCAAAGTTCCTGCTTCGCCTTCGCCCCTTAAGGATATTCTCTGACCTTCGTCAATTCCTGCGGGAATATTAACCTTTATGGTTCTTGATTTTCTTACGTTACCGCTTCCGCTGCAGGTGGGACAGGGGTTGGTGACCGTTTTTCCTCTTCCGCCGCAGGCAGAACAGGTGCGCATATTCACCATCTGACCGAGCATGGTTCTCTGAACCACTCTTTCCTGACCGGTTCCGTTACACCTTGAGCAGGTTTTAACGTCTGCCGCAGTTTTGCCGCCGCTTCCTCCGCAGGTTTCACAGGTTTCGGTTCTTGAAACGGTAATATCCTTTTCAACTCCGAATGCCGCCTCGGTAAAATCAATTTCAATAACCTTTTCAAGGTCTCTGCCGCGCTGAGGGCCGCTTCTTCTTGATGAACCGCCGAATCCACCGCCGAACATACTTTCAAAAATATCTCCGAATCCGCCGAATCCGCCAAAGTCTCCGAAACCACCACCGCCAAAGCCTGAATTGGGGTCAAAAGCTGCGTGGCCGTATGCATCGTATTTGGCTTTTTTATCCGCATCGGATAAAACTTCATAGGCTTCAGCTGCTTCTTTGAATTTGAGCTCAGCTTCCTTATCACCGGGATTCATATCCGGATGATATTTTTTTGCCAGCTTGCGGTATGCTTTTTTTATTTCATCAGGGCTTGAGCTTTTATTTACTCCAAGCACCTCATAATAATCTCTTTTATCCGCCATAAGACTCATTCCTTATACGCACAAATGAAATGCGGAAAAATCCGCATTTCATCCGTGAATTAATTAGTTATTGTTGTTATCGTCATCAACAACGGTGTAGTCTGCTTCATAAGCGCCGTTGCCGGGGTTTGCACCGCCCATATCGGGGCCTGCGCCTGCACCCATATCGGGGCCGCCCTGAGGGCCTGCCTGCTGATAAAGCTTCTGAGCAAATTCATAAATCTTTGCGTTGAGCGCATCGGTTGCATCCTTGATTGCCTGGTTATCGGTGCCCTTTAATGCTTCCTTAACAGCTTCGATTTTTTCTGTGATTGCCGCTTTTTCGGAAGGATCAAGCTTATCTCCTGCATCGGTTAAGGTTTTCTCTGCCTGATAAACAAGTGAATCAGCATTATTTCTTATTTCAATGCCTTCCTTCTTTTCCTTGTCTTCGCTTGCAAATTTTTCAGCCTCTTTAACGGCCTTATCAATTTCTTCATCGGAAAGATTTGTGCTTGAAGTAATTGTAATCTTCTGCTCGTTTCCTGTTCCAAGATCCTTTGCGGAAACGTTTACGATACCGTTTGCATCAATATCAAAGGTAACCTCAATCTGAGGAACTCCTCTGGGTGCGGGAGGAATATTTGAAAGCTGGAATCTTCCGAGGGTTTTGTTTCCTGCCGCCATTTCTCTTTCACCCTGAAGAATATGAATGTCAACGCTGGTCTGAGAATCAGCCGCAGTTGAGAAAATCTGACTCTTCTTTGTGGGGATGGTGGTATTTCTTTCAATAAGTCTTGTGCAAACTCCGCCTAAGGTTTCAATACCCAGTGAAAGGGGAGTAACGTCAAGAAGGAGAAGGTCTTTAACGTCTCCTGCAAGAACGCCGCCCTGAATTGCTGCACCAATTGCAACACATTCATCAGGGTTGATTCCCTTGAAGGGCTCCTGACCTGTAAGCTTTTTAACTGCTTCTGCAACTGCAGGGATTCTGGTGGAACCGCCAACGAGAATAACCTTATGGATTTCGGAAGCGGAAAGTCCTGCATCAGACATTGCCTGTCTTGCGGGAACCATAGTCTGCTCAACCAGGTCTGCGGTAAGCTCATCGAATTTAGCTCTTGTTAAGGTAACGTCAAGATGTTTGGGGCCTGTTGCATCAACTGTTATAAAGGGAAGGTTGATGTTTGCGGTGGGAACACCGGAAAGGTCTATTTTAGCTTTTTCTGCCGCATCCTTTAATCTCTGAAGTGCGATTTTATCCTGCTTTAAGTCAATATTGTTTTCTTTCTTGAATTCAGCCGCAAGATAATCAATGATTCTCTGGTCGAAGTCATCTCCGCCCAGACGGTTGTTACCGCTTGTTGCAAGAACTTCAAATACTCCGTCACCGATTTCGAGGATTGAAACGTCGAAGGTTCCTCCGCCAAGGTCGTAAACCATAATCTTCTGCTCGTTATCCTTATCAAGACCGTAAGCAAGAGCAGCAGCGGTAGGCTCGTTGATTATTCTCAATACCTCAAGACCTGCGATTTTTCCGGCATCCTTGGTTGCCTGTCTCTGAGAATCGCTGAAATATGCGGGAACGGTGATAACAGCCTGAGTAATGGGCTCTCCAACGTAGCTTTCCGCATCGCTCTTAAGCTTCTGAAGAATCATTGCGGAAATTTCCTGAGGAGAATAAGACTTATCGTCTATTGCTACCTTTTTATCGCTTCCCATATCTCTTTTTATGGAAATAATTGTTTTGTCGGGGTTGGTGATTGCCTGACGCTTTGCAACTGCGCCAACAAGTCTTTCGTTATCCTTTGTGAAAGCTACAACCGAAGGAGTGGTTCTCGCACCCTCAGCGTTGGGGATAACAGTAGCTTCGCCGCCTTCCATAACGGCAACACATGAATTTGTTGTACCTAAGTCGATACCTATAATTTTACCCATTGTAAAACCTCCAATATATTATAATAAATTAGTTAGCAACTTTAACCATACTGTATCTTATGACTTTTTCGTTGATTTTATATCCGCTCTGAAGAACCTCAACTATTTCCTGACTGCCGTAAGCATCATCATCAATATGAAGCACCGCATTATGGAAATTCGGGTCAAAGGTTTCGCCCAGTGCGGGAATTTCGGTTACGTTAAGCTTTGCAAAAACCTCATCAAACTGCTTTATGGTAAGCTCAACACCCTGTCTTACGGGGTCTTTTTCATCTGCGTGAGTAAGGGAAAGCTTAAGAGTATCAATCACGGGAAGAATTTTTCCGATTACGTCTGCAACGGAGTATTCATAAAGGGCTTCCTTTTCTGCCTGAGTGCGTTTTTTGAAGTTTTCAAATTCCGCCATGGTGCGAAGAAGCTTATCTTTATATTCATCAGCAGGGGAGGGAGCTTCCTCAACTGCCGGTTCTTCCGTTTTTATTTCTTCTGCTGTTTCTTCAGGAATTTCGGTTTCCTTAATCTCTTCACCGTTATTCTTTGCTTTTTTTTCCAAATCATTCATTCCTTTCAAGACTTTCATTTAAGACCTGTGATATATAGTCAAGGGATGATACCGCCTTGCGGTAATCCATTCTTGTGGGGCCGATAAAGCCTACTGCACCGAATACGTTATCGGTTATGCGATAGGGCGAAATAACGAGGCTTAAGCCCATTCCGTCGGCGGATTTTATTTCATCGCCGATGAAAACCTTTAATATATCCTCACTTATGTTGGGGATTATTATTTCCTTCATACGCTCCTTATCGTGAAGCATATCGAGAAAGCTCTTCGCCTTTGCAACATCTCTGAACTCGGGAAGGGTGAGCATATTGGTTTCACCGCTCACATACATTTCATTCTCGGTTATTTCGCAGATAGTTGAATAGACAAATTCAAGTATTTCAGTTATAGCTCTGTGGTCAAAATTAAGCTTTGCGGTAATATCCATAAAGTTTTTGCCTGCAAGCTCTTCAACCGTGCTTCCGGCAATATATTCGTTAAGGGTTATTTTAAACTCCTTTATAAACTCCGTATCCACTTCAAAATCAAGGCGGATATGACGGCTTTTAACCATAGAGGTATCTGTTACAAGAATTATGAGAATATTATGGGAATCAAGCATCATAAGCTCGATTTTTTTAATTGTTCCCTTTCTGAAATCGGGTGCCATAGCTATTGCCGTAAGATTAGTATGCCCCGAAGCAACCTGAAGAACCCTGTTTATATAATAATCAAGCTCCTTGATTTTTTTCTTCATCTGCTCCTTTACCGTTTCCATTTCTCTCATGGAAACCATATATTTCTCCATAAGAGTATCAACGTAGGTGCGGTAGCCTAAATCTGAGGGGATTCTTCCTGCCGAGGTATGAGGCTTGACAAGATAGCCCTGCTCCTCAAGCTCCGCAAGCTCGTTTCTTATGGTTGCCGATGAAAGGGTAAGTCCGTGATCTTTTGCAATATGAGAAGAGCCTACCGGCTCGGCAAAGCTTATATAATCGTCAATTACGGCTTTAAGTATTTTCTGCTTTCTTTCACTGAGACTCATATATATTCTCCTTTTTAGCACTCGAACCTTGAGAGTGCTAACAACATATAAGATAGCACCGAAATGCTTATTTGTCAATAGAAACAGGGAAAAAATTAACACTTTATTAACAATTGAAACCCATACCCCGTTTTTTTAATGGCTTTTAACGCTGTACAGT
>JAZQFU010000260.1:0-3260 GCA_045539675.1 Clostridia bacterium
CGAATATTATTATTTACATTCAGTTATTTTAGTTGTATGATTAAATAAAACAGAAGGAGGAAATATCAATGGAAAACTTAAAAAAGAAAATTGAAGAATTTGCTGAAAAAGACGGTATAGATTTAATCGGCTTTGCCGATAAGTCGCGTTTTGAAGATGTGGATGAGGCGCACAATCCCTTCTCGATTTTTCCCGATGCAAAAACTGTTATTATGCTCGGCAAGAGAATTTGCAGAGGCTCTTTAAGGGGAATAGAGGAAGGAACCAACTTTGGTGACTATCAGCTCTTCGGAAAAAACTGGCTGGAGGATGAGTTCCTGGCGCTTTCGGCATATAACCTGACTAATTTCATAGAGAGCTTCGGCTGGGAAGCTGTTCCTGTTTTTCCCAATCCCTGCGATATTGAACCTTCGGGTATCCCGGTAGCAGACGGAAAGCCTGCTCCCAACGTATATCCTGACTTTGACTATGCTTCGGTTGCCTGCGGACTTTGCACAATTTCTTATAACGGAATTCCGTTTTCTCAGGAATTCGGTTCAAGACAGCGTTTCCATATGATTCTTACTGATGCTGAATTGGAAAGCACACCGCTTTTAGAAGAAAATGTATGTAACGGATGCAGAAAGTGCGCTGATGCGTGTCCTTTAGGAGCTATCAGCAAAACAGAAACTGAAGAAATTGTTATCTGCGGCAAAAAGTTTACTGTAGGGAAAATTGATTACAGCCTTTGCCGTATTTGTGAAAACGGAGCTTGCGTAAACCGTTTTTCGGCTGATTCAAAGCCTGACCGTATCGCCGCTCTCTGTAACAGAACCTGTATGTGCGGTCTGGAGGAAAGAGAAGTATTGGAAAATAAATTTGAAAATAAATTCCGCACAAAAGAAGCGTGGGCTATAGGCAAATCGTACTCCGGTATAGATCACTCCGATGAACGCGCAAATGTTCTTGGAGGAGCATTCTCAAAAAGCGGAAAGAGAGGTCACTGATATGAAGCTGACATCTCAGATGATAAAAGACAGGGCAAAGGAGCTCGGCATAAACTGTATAGCAATAGGTAATATAGAGCGCTTCACTCATTCGCCCGAATTAATGAGTCCCATAATTTATTTCCCGGAAGCAAAATCGGTTATTGCCATTGCGATGCCCATTCCCCGGGGTGCCAACCGCGGTATAGAGGAAGGAACTCACTGGCATAACTATACCTTCTATACATACAATAAGCTTAATGCATTTTTCAGACCTATAAAAACCTACGATCTCTGCCGTTTTATAGAAGATAACGGTTATGAAGCCGTAGCTCATTATCCCGCTGTTCCTGAAGGAAACGGCACCACCAGAAAACCTGTTGCCGAAGGCAAGGTTCCGCCTGATGTAGTATGCAGCATCCGTATGATTGCTGCAGGCTGCGGTCTTGGAGAAATCGGTTGGTCAAAGGTTTTCTTAACACGTCAATACGGCCCCGGTGTGCGTTTGGGTCTTATTTTTACCGACTGCGTTCTGGAGCCTGATCCGATTATGGATACCGGTACTCTTTGTATGCATTGCGGTGCCTGCACCCGTGGCTGCCCCGGAGGCGCTATACCTGATCCCAAGGATGAAGAAGCGAGAATATATATTGACTACGGAGAGAAAAAGGTATGGTTCGGTGATGTTCAGATGGGAAGATGTACTCTTTCTCACCACGGTATGAATAATGAATGTTCGCCATTCCTTAAAAAAGAATTCCCCAATATGGCTTTCGATGTAAGAAATTCAGAGATGACCGAAGAGGAAGCTTATATTTTCTGCTATGCTCTTGCCGGAGCTCAGTGGGGAAGAAAACCCGGAAATCATGCTGTAATGGATTATTATAACTATATTATTGAGCATACAGGGTATTTTGCAATTTGCGGCGCAAGAGGATGTATCCGTTCCTGTATGGATGCTCTTGAAAAATCGGGAAGAATAGAAAGAACCTTCCATAATAAATACTTTAAGGGTAAAAGATGGGCACTTCAGCTTCATCCCGAAAATCCCTCAAGAGGTGTTAATCCTTACCGTGAAGAGTTCCTTGATAAACATTATCCCGGTATACGTAAAAACGAGTACGAAAAAAAGAAAAAATAATCTGGTCTGAAATTACAAAGAAACGATGAATGATAAAATCCCCTCAGAGCAGATAACTGAAAATGCTTCAGTTCTGCACTAAGGGGATTTTATTTTTTTAAATCAGCTTTGTGGAATATTCCCTGACGGGTGTTAACCCCAAAACCTCAGTATATTGAAATAAAACTTAATGAATTAGGGGTTGTCTGCATGTCAATCCTGAGCTGTGTTTGTGGTTATCGTTGTGGGAAAATCGGATTTTTTTGCTTTTTTATAAGCAGAAGGCGGCATTTTGTATTTTTTCTTAAAAATCATATTAAAGTGAGCGGAAGACGAAAAACCGCAGGTGTCTGAAATTTCGGTAAGCTTTTTCTCTGTTGTAAACATCAGCCTTACCGCTTTGTTGAGTCTTAACGAATTAATATATTCAACAACAGTAATATTAAATGTCTTTTTAAAAATTCTTTCAAAATAATTTGTGTTGAAATTAACTGTTTTTGCAATTTGTGAAACAGTTAGTTTTTCTTTATAATTTTCTTTCATATAGTTGAGTGCCGGCAGCAGCTTAGGTATGTTTTCGTCATTTTTATTCGCAAACGTGCTTATCATATTAACTTTTTTAAGAAAAGAAATAACAAGGTAAGCATATCCCAGCGTAAATTCTCTTGAAATCTGCTCTTCGTTATATCTGTGCAGTGAAAAATTCTCCATATACCCTTTAATCTCATTGTAATGAGTATCCTCTTTCTTAAGACAGAGCACACTCTGAGTATCGGTAAGGGCATATAAAAGCTGAGAATTATCGGCAAGAAAAAATTCAATGGGAATCTGCAGAGAGTAGAGTGAGGTTTCGGAGTTTGCTTCAGTTTCGTGAATGGAGTTTTTGTTAAAAATAATTATGTCTCCCTTTGAAAGCTTTTTTTCCTTATTATTATATCTGCAGATAAGCGTACCGTTTGTAATATATATAATTTCTATCTCGTTGTGAATATGAAAAGACGATAAAAACAAAGAGTCTTTATTATATTCAGCGCAACGGAATCTTATGGGAGTGTTATGAGGCATATTATAGGGAATAATTTCTTTAATCATAAGATTGTCTCCTCCGTTTTTTTTGATAGATTGGTGTATAGGTAAGAATATTTAAAAAATATGTAATTTTTTCTACTTTTACA
>JAZQFU010000261.1:0-4729 GCA_045539675.1 Clostridia bacterium
GTTGTGAAGAAAATAAGAGAGCTTACGGGTGTTGACCTTCAGCTTGATATTTTATCACCTTCATCAGCAGAAGAAAAAACCAAGATTCTCATTGCATCCAAGAGTATGGATGATATAATGACAATTCATGATCCTGCGCTGGCATATGACCTTGCATCTCAGGGAGCATTGGCATGCGTTGAGGAATATATTGATGATATTCCCAACTTCAAATCCATATTTGTAGACAGAGAGGATACTACCAGAATTTTCAAATCATATCCTATGGCAGACGGAAGACTTTACGGATTCTACGGTTATGACTGGAGCAGAGACGTAAACATCAACGCAATGATGTACCGTAAGGATATTTTTGATAAGCTCGGTATCGGAATGTGGAATTCTCCCGAAACCTTCTATGAAGCCCTTAAAAAGCTTAAGGAAGCGTATCCCGATTCCATTCCCTTTGCCGTGAAAACCAATGTGGATTTCTTCTCAAATCTCTCTGAAAGCTGGGGAATAAAAGCGTTTAAGCCTTATTATGATGAAGCCTCCGGATTATGGAAGTATTCAGATACCGAGGAATCATACAGAGAAATGCTTGACTATGTTAAGAAGCTTTACGATGAAGGGCTTCTTGACAGCGAGTTTGCAACAAGAACCCAGGCAGACTGGACTTCTCTTATGACGGGAAAGAATAAATCCTTCGTAACCCTTGACTGGATCGGAAGAATGGACATGTTCAAGGAGCAGATGAAGAGCGATATTCCCGAATATGATTTAAGATTTGCTAACCCTGTAGGCCCCACTCAGCAGATGACTGAGCTTCCTCAGCTTTGCTGGGCAAGATACGTTAAAAAATCCGATGAAGACCATGAAAGACTCGTATTCAAGCTTCTTGATACAATTCTTTCACCGGGCGGAAAGCAGCTTATCACAATGGGTATAGAAGGAGAAACCTTTGAGCTTGATGAAAACGGAATGGCGGTTCATCCTGAGTTTGAAGGAAGAAATCCCCAGATGAACGAGCTTATAGAAAAATACGGAATGTTCATTGAAGGAATGTATTTAAGCTTTGACAGAAGAAGCTCATATTTCAAATTCACCGAGCGTGAGCAGGAGGCACAGGATTTTGCAAAGGATAAGAGCCATATGGCACCTATGGATCCCGAGCTTCCCTTCAACACAGAGGAAAATGAGGAAATAAACTCAATCCTTCCCGATCTTGAAACAGCGGCAAAGGAATTTGCGGTTAACTATGTAGTTGCCGGAAAATCCACCGATGCAGACTGGCAGGCATGGAAGGAAAAAACTAAGAATCTTAAGGTTGAAAGACTCATAGAGATTTATAATAAGGTTCAGAAGCGTTATGATGCTGAATAAACAATAAATAAAAAAAGCGTGGTCACACGCTTTTTTTATTTGGTAAATTTTATTTCATATATAGAACTGCTCTGTCTATAACTTTATGAGCGGCATCCTGCTTGCTCATAAGAGGGTATTCGTTGATGTTTCCGTCACGGTCTATGATTGTTATAACGTTTGTATCAACCATAAAGCCGGCACCCTCGGTATTGAGATTATTGGCAACAATAAAGTCAACGCCTTTTTCTGCAAGCTTCTTTTTGGAATTGGTGAGAAGATTCTCGGTTTCCATGGAAAAACCGCCGATAACGCAGTCACCCTTCTTACTTGCAACAAGACCCTTTAAGATATCTTTATTCTGCTTAAGCTGAATGCTGAAGGCTCTTTCATCTGTTTTCTTTATTTTTTCGGGGCTTACGTCAACCGAAGAAAAATCCGAAACAGCGGCAGACATAATAATTATATCCATTTCCGGAGCTTTTTCCATGCAGGCATTATACATTTCTTCAGCGGTAACAACATTAATAAGCTCGCATCTGAAATTAGGCCTTATAAGAGTGGGGCCGAGAATAAGTGTAACCTCAGCGCCTCGGAGATAAGCCGATTTTGCTACGGCAATTCCCATTTTTCCGCTTGAATTATTTGAAAGAAATCTTACCGGGTCGATAGGCTCTCTTGTGGGGCCTGCTGTTATCATAACCTTTTTTCCTTTTAAATCCTTTTTGGGATGAAGGGTTGCAAGAACTGCTTCAACTATTGCGGCAGGCTCAGGCAATCTTCCTTTGCCCGCATCTCCGCAGGCAAGAAGACCCTCGTCAGGCTCAAGAAAGCTGTAACCGAGACCTTTTAATTTCTTCATATTTTCCTGAACTATGGGATTATCATACATTGCAGTATTCATTGCAGGAACGATAAGTGTTTTTGCTCTGGTTGCCATTACTGTTGTGGTAAGCATATCGTCGGCTATTCCGTTAGCTGTTTTTCCGATGAAGTTTGCCGTTGCGGGAACAATTAAAAACAAGTCCGCTTTTTTTGCAAGAGAAACGTGCTTCACGTCCCATGCAGCAGGGCAGGCAAACATATCGGTAACCACTTCGTTTTTGGAAAGTGTGCGGAAGGAAAGCTCCGAAACAAATTCGCAGGCTGCTTTGGTCATAATAACATTAACCTCTGCATTAAGCTTTTTTAATCTGCTCACGACGTCGCAGGCTTTATAAGCTGCAATTCCTCCGCATACGCCTACCACAATATTTTTGCCGGTAAGCATATTAAGCCTCGCTGTAATCCTTTATAAGGATTTTGTTTTCTGCAAATTCTCTTGTAGCGATAGAAACGGTTTTATCTTCAGAGCTGGGATTGGTGGCAACCAGGGGAGCTTCTCCGTCCTTTATGTCTCTTGCTCTTTTTGTTACTGCAATAACAAGTCCGTATCTTGAACCTGCCTGATCAACTAAATCCTGATATTCTTTAAAAATCATTTTAATTACCTCACTTTATATTTCTTTAAGTATTTGTATTTCATTTATGCATCTTTCGTTCATGAGACGCTTTGCTTTGAAAATTGAAATTATGTTATCAGCTGTTTCTTCAACAATGTTGTTGACAGTAAGATAATCATAACGGGGAGAAAGTCTGATTTCGGAAAGTGATTTATCAAGTCTTTTTCTTAATGATTCCTCTGTTTCCGAGCCTCTGCCTTTTATTCTTCTTTCAAGCTCCTCTCTTGAAGGGGGAAGAATAAATATGAAGTTAGCCTCCGGATACTTTGACTTTATTTTCATTGCACCTTCGGTTTCTATTTCAAGAATAACGTCAAGGCCTTTTTCAAGGTTATCAAAAACTGCCTTCTCGGGAGTTCCGTATAAATTATCGCAGAATTCCGCATATTCCATAAAGGCATCATCCTTTATCATTCCAAGGAATTCCTCTCTTGATACATAATTATAGTTTTTTCCGGGAATTTCGCCCTCTCGGATTTTCCTTGTAGTGGTGGAAACGGATAAAACTGCATCGGGATATTTTTTAAGCACCTCGGCAACAACCGTGCTTTTTCCGACTCCCGATGGACCCGATATAACAAAAATTTCGCCTTTAAGCATTGCCTGCCTCCTCGCTGTCTTCCAGTCTTCCGGCAACGGTTTCGGGCTGAACAGAGGAAAGAATAATATGCTCACTGTCTGTAATTATAACTGCTCTTGTTCTTCTGCCGTAGGTTGCATCAATAAGATTGCCTTTATCCCTTGCATCCTGGATAATTCTTTTTACCGGAGCGGATTCGGGACTTATTACGGCAATAATTCTTCCCGCAACCACAACGTTTCCGTAGCCGATATTTATAAGCTTCATTTTTTTAACTCCTATTCAATATTCTGAATCTGTTCTCTTATATTCTCAATTTCGGATTTTAAGGCAACAACAATTTTTGAGGTTTCAAAATCATTGCATTTTGAACCGGTTGTATTAACCTCTCTGTTCATTTCCTGAACGATGAAGTCAAGCTTCTTTCCGATTGTGCCGCCTTTTTTTAAGAGAGCTTCAAATTCATTAACATGACTTCTTAAGCGGACTGTTTCTTCAGCGGTGGTAAGCTTATCTGCATAAATTGCCGCCTCCTGAAGAATTCTCTGCTCATCTGCATTTTCAAGAACTTCGTTAAGCTTGTCCGTAAGTCTCTTTTTATAATCCTCGATTATTCCGGGAGCACGTGCCTCAACCTCTGCGGTCATTTCTTTTATTCTCTCAAGTCTTTCGGAAATATCGGCGGTAATTCTTTCGCCTTCGCTTTCACGCATTGAAATAAAATCCTTAAGGCTGTTTTCAAGAACCTCAACAATTGTTTTTGAAATTGCCTCTTCATCTGCATCATTCGCGGCAACTTCAAAAATATCCGAGAATCTGGTCATAAGCTTAAGGTCGATTGAATCGTCTGAGCCAAGCTTTTCCCTGAGTCTTGAAAGAACAGCTATGTAGTTATCGCAAAGTGATTCGTTTAAGGTAATGCTTTTTTCATCGCTGTCAATAAGCTTTATATGGATGTTCAGGTCGATTTTTCCTCTGGAAATATATTTGCTGACGGTATTTCTTATTTTATTTTCAGCAAAGCCGTAATACTTCGGTATCCGAAGGTTAAGGTCAAGATATCTGTGATTAACCGAGCGGATATCAATGTTGAATTCCATGCCGTCTTTTATGGTTTTGCTTCTTCCGAAGCCGGTCATACTCCTTATCATCGTAAAACCTCCTCATTATCATTTTATTATAGAATATATTTAACCTTTGTGTCAAGAAAAAAATTGCATTTTTAATATATTTGTGATAGAATATCAAAGTATTATAAAAATTATACGGAAAGGGAGGTTAATATGCTGGAAAAAAGGATAGGTTA
>JAZQFU010000262.1:0-4957 GCA_045539675.1 Clostridia bacterium
AGTGAATAGTGAAGAGTGAATAGTGAATAGTGAATAGTGAAGAGTGAAGAGGTATGGTGGGATCCCGTTGGGATGCATATTAATTGCATTGCAGGGCAATGCCGCCAAAATTCTTAATTCTTCATTCCTGATTCTCAATTACGGCTCCGCCGTCTATAAAACTATATTCATTAACTGCTTTAATCTTGCATATAATTTTTCAGGAACCGAAAGGCGGATGATTCAATGAAGCTTAAAGGAAGATTTGAAAAAAGAGTTCTTGAAAAGCTGGAAATCCCCGAGGAAACAGCTCTGGATACTCCCAAGCTTTCCGTGTGGGGTTTCGAAAAGCTTGTGCTGGAAAACTATAAAAGCATAATTCAGTATGATACGGAGGTTATAAGAATAAATACCTCGTCGGGAATAGTGAAAATAACGGGAGCTGAATTTGATATAAAATGGATAACCGATGAAATGCTTGAAATTCACGGAGAAATTTCAGGCGTTTTCCGTGAATAGGAGGCAGATATGGATATAACCGGCTTTTTAAAGGGAAGAGTAAGGGTGAAAATTCATGGAAGACAACCGGAAAGGTTTCTTAATCTTGCTCTTCGCAGTAACATATTTCTTTCCGATATTGAAAAAAAGAACGAAGATATTTATTTCACCGTTTCCCCGAAGGGCTTTCTTATGCTTCGCCATATAGCAAGAAAAACAGGCATAAGGGCCAAAATAATAAAAAAGAGCGGTTTTTTTATCTGGATTCGCAAGCTTAAGCAAAGAAAAATACCTGCTGTTTTATTTGCGGTGCTTTTTATTGTTATTCTTTTTTTAAGCTCAATGGTGCTTAAAATAGAAATAACAGGCAATGAAATATTACAAAATGATGAAATTATTGCTAAACTTCATAAAATAGGCTTGAAAAAATTTACATTCAGAAGTAATATAGATACAGAGGATATAAAGCTTAAGCTTATTGATGAATTTCCCGTGATTTCCTGGGCGGGGGTTTATGAAAACGGAACCCGCATTACCGTGGAAATAAAAGAAAGGGTTCTGCCGCCCTCTATAGTGGATAAAAACCTCCCCTGTGACCTTGTGGCAAAAAAAGACGGACGTATTATTTCGGTTGTTGCCGAAAACGGAGAGAAAGCGGTTTCGGTCGGAGACAGCGTGAAAAAAGGTCAGGTGCTTCTTTCGGGTACCGTTCCCGTTAAAAACAGCGAGGAGAAAAGATACGTTCATTCAATGGGCAGCATAATTGCAGAAACGGTGTCTTTGAAAGCCGTTGATGTGAAGCTTTATGAATATATAAGGGAATATACGGGCAAAAGCTTCTCTTATAATATTATTAAGGTAAACGGAAAAACCGTTTTCGGCGAAAAGCATTGCGGTCACATAAACTGCGACCGCGGAGAAAAAAGAAGAGTGCTCGGAATTTTTGAATTTAATACGGTAACCTGCAGAGAATATACATTGAAAAAAACACCTCTTGATGAAAAAACTGCTGTTGAAAAAGCCTGCTCGGATATTGAAGCGGAATTCAGGGCAGAAACGGAAGGCGAAATAATAAGTATTGTTCACCGCAATGCTCCCGTGGACGGGGAAACGGTGAGACTTGAGTCTGCCGCATATATCAGAGAGGAAATTGCAGAGGAAAAGGAGATTGAAGAATGGATGAAAGAATCATCAGCGGAGGAGAATCCGGAATAGAAAAGCTTTTCGGAAACTTCGATGAGAATATTAAAATAATCGAAAGAGAGTTCGGGGTCAATATTGTTTACCGTGATAATGCGGTTAAGGTTTCGGGGCACCGTGCAGGCGAAGCAGAGGTGCTTATAAGCCGTCTGCTTAATTTTGCCGACGGAGGCGGGGAAATCAACGAGCAGAGTATAAGATATCTTTCGGATATTTTAAAGGAGGATTCCGCATCGGATATTTCTTCTCTTAATTCCGACTGTATCTGCACTACCGTGAAGGGTGCGCCCATAAAGGCAAAGACTCTGGGGCAGAAGGAATATACAAATACAATTAAAAACAATATAATCACAATAGGAGTAGGCCCTGCCGGAACGGGAAAAACCTATCTTGCGGTAGCAATGGCGGTTGCCGCCTTCAAGCGCAAGGAGGTCAACAGAATAATTTTAACGAGACCCGCCGTTGAAGCAGGGGAAAGCCTGGGATTTCTTCCGGGAGATTTGCAGGATAAGGTAGACCCGTATCTCCGCCCCCTTTATGATGCTCTTTTTGAAATGCTCGGGGGAGATAACTATAATTCCTATCATGAAAAGGGAATGATTGAGGTTGCCCCTCTTGCATATATGAGAGGAAGAACCCTTGATAACAGCTATATAATACTGGATGAAGCTCAGAATACCACCAGGGAGCAGATGAAAATGTTTCTTACCCGTATCGGCTTCAATTCAAAGGTTGTAATAACGGGAGACGTGACTCAGATAGACCTTCCCAGGGGAAAGCTTTCCGGTCTCAAGGATGCCATAAGAGTTCTTTCGGGAATTGAAGATATCGGAATCTGCTATCTTTCCGCAAGGGATGTTGTGCGGCATCCGCTTATTCAGAAGATAATAAAGGCATATGCCAAAAATGGTGACTGATGATGAATAATATATATATAGAAGAAGAAGTAATCCTTGAAGAAAATTTAAGAGCGGCACTTGTAAAGGCGGTTAATGCCGTGTGTGCCGAAGAAAAGCTTCCGCCCGTAAGCATATGCATCTTAATATGCGATAAGGAAAGAATAAGAGAAATAAACCGGGAGGAGAGAAATATTGATTCTCCCACCGATGTTTTATCCTTTCCCGATATTGAGCCATCGGCGGAAACGGGTCTTGCAGATATCTTAAATGCAGAGGTTGATCCCGAAACGGGGAAAATATGGCTTGGGGATATGGCAATCTGTATGGAGGTTATCAGGGAACACGCGGATGAGTATGGAAATACCGTTGAAAAAGAGCTTATGTATATGGCTGTTCATTCAGTATATCATCTTCTCGGTTATGACCATATGGAAGAGGAAGATAAAAAGGTAATGCGTGAACGGGAAGAAGCCGTAATGAGTATTTTATAGTGCAATATACAGTAAAAACAAGGGGTTATACACCTTTGCTTGCGGTGTAAAATACAAAAAAAATACAGAAATTTTACAATTTCGTTACAATGGTTGACAGTAGGAAAAAACCTTGCTATAATTAGCGTGTGTTCGGAAGAGACTATCTTTTTCGTTCCGGAGAAGTTTTCTTTTCCGTACAGATGAGGAGAATTAAGGTGCTCCTCTGAAAAAACTCTTTCGAAAAAAAATATTTTATAAAGGGAGGAAACTCAAAATGAAAAACCTTAACAAAATCCTGGCACTGGTAATCGTTTTGGCTATGGCTCTCACCACAGTTGCATTTGCTGGTACATTCAGCGATGTTACTGCTGAAGAAAGCTACAGCGAAGCGGTTGAAGTAATGGCAGCACTGGGACTTCTCACCGGTTATGAAGACGGTACTTTCGGTCCCGACAAAACAATCACAAGAGCTGAATTCGCAGCAGTTATCGTAAGAGCTCTTGGTATGGAAGATTCTGCAAAAGGTTCTGCAGCTTCCACAATGTTCTCCGATGTTGCATCTGATAACTGGGCAGCTGGTTACGTTGTAATCGCTTCTCAGCAGAACATCATCAAGGGTTATCCCGATGGAACATTCAAGCCCAACAATGTTGTTAAGTACGAAGAAGCTGTTACCATGATCATCAGAGCACTTGGCTACGAGCCCAAGTTCGCTAACGTTGAGAATGCATATCCTACTTCTTATTTAGCACAGGCTAACACCAGCGGTATCACCACCGGTGCTATGCTCTCAATCGGTTCTGAAGCTTCCAGAGCAATCGTTGCTAGACTCGTTTACAACGCACTTGACGTTGAAAAGATGGAGCAGACTGCTTTCGGTTCTGACGTTGAATACTCAGTTCCCAACGATGCAGAAACTCTTCTTTCTGAAAACTTAAACGTTGCTAAACTCGAAGGTAACATCGAAGCTATCAGCTTTGACAACGAAGAAAACAAATTAACCTACAACATCACTAAGGTTGCTGAACAGTACGAAGCTAACGGCCTCTACTTTGACGGTCCCTTCGAAGTTGGTACTGAAGACTTCACTTATGCTGATGGTGTAAACCTCGTTAAGTTCTATTCAACAGTTGCATACGTTGATATGAGCGATGACAGCGAGCCTGTTATCCTTGCAATCGTTGAAAAAGCAGGAAAGAACAAGACTCTCCAGCTCACAGCTACTCAGACTAAGGGTGGAGATTACGACGGAGAAGTTCTTTCTTACTACAAGAACAGCGCAGAAGAAGATTCCAAAGCTACAGAAGTTAAAGCTAAGGACGCTAAAATCTACGCTAACTTAAACGCTACAGCTCTTTCCGTTGAAACTTTCAAGACCGGTTATGCAGCTGGTAAGTATCCTGTTGTTACTCTTATCGACAATGACTCCACAAAGAATGGTTACGAATACATTTATGTAACAGATTACTATTCTGCAGTTGTTGCTGAAAAGAACGACAGAACTTACAGACTTACTTTAGAAGACAAACACAATACTACTAAATCCGGTATCTACCTCAATCCTACAGCTGAAGATTATACTTTCTCTATCACTGATACTGAAGGTGCAGTTGTTGCTTACGAAGACATCCAGATCGGCGATGTTGTAAACGTATTTGAATCTGCTGATGAAGAAGGAAATGAATACTACGAAGTAGTTGTTTCTTCTGAAAAGATTGAAGGTTCCGTATCTGAAGACAATGGTGACGGCGAATACGTTATCAATGGCGAAACCTACACTGTTGACGATGATGTTGTTCTCAATGCTGGTGACACCGGTGTGTTCTCAGTAGATATGTATGGTATCGTTCTTAAGTACGAACTCGGAGATTCTTCTAACAGATCCTTCGGTGTTCTCTACGCTCTCTA
>JAZQFU010000263.1:0-9471 GCA_045539675.1 Clostridia bacterium
TTTGTATAGCTGATAAATTAAAATCCATACCCATTGAGTAAGCTGACATAAAAAATAAATTTAAATGCCGTTCCGGCGAATGAAACCGGAAATTCCAACACAGGTTCCGTTAAGATTTTTTCCCGAAAACAACCCGCTCAATTCCCGAAAAATCTTTTTTTATGCCCGTATGGGAAAATAATCCGCTTTCCGAAAGGAGTCTATTAACCCTTTCTGCCTGATTGTAGCCAACCTCAAAAATAAGGTATCCTCTGCTTTCAAGGTGATTTTCGCATAGGGCGGTAATCCTCCTATAAAACTTCAGGTCATCATCGGGAGAATGCAGGGCAAGCTCCGGCTCAAAAAGTCTCACATCCTCCATAAGCTCATTATATTCCTCCGTGGAAATATAGGGCGGATTTGAAATAATAAAGCCGTATTTTTCATCGGGCTTTTCAGTTAAAATATCCTTTTTTATAATCTTCGCTCTTTCAGCTAAATCAAGAAGCTCTGCATTTTTTTTCGTTACGGAAAGAGCGGTATCCGAAATATCAAACAGATAGCAAAAAGCATCGGGAATAAACTTAAGTGCTGAAAGACCGATGCAACCCGAACCGCAGCAGATATCGGCTATTTTTTTATTTTTGCTGTTTCCTGCTTTTTCAATAAGAAGCTCCGCCGCAACCTCAGTATCGGGGCGGGGAATGAGAACTCCCGGTTCTATATGAAAATCAATACCCATAAATTCACAGTTGCCGGTAATATATTTAACCGGCATTTTTTTCTTTCGAAGCTCAATGAAGGAAAAGAATTTTTCTTCATCTTTTTTTGCAAGCTCCTCCGAAGAAATAATGGGAATCCGTTCCTTTTCAACGGAAAGGGTATGGCATAATAGCATAAGAGAGTCCGTATAAGGACTCTCTGAAGTTTCATAAAGAATAGCGGAAGCTTTTTTTAAAGCATCCTTTATCACCATTTGTCTTCCTCCGGATTTTCCGAAATAACAGCCTTAAGGGCGGTTAATGCAACCTCAATCATATCGTCATCAGGCTCTCTCGTTGTAAGATGCTGAAGCCATACGCCGGGTGCGGAAATAATTCTGGTGAACCAATTGTCGTGCCTTCCCGCAATTTTAATAAGCTCATAGGAAAGACCGGCAACAACGGGAAGAAGAAGCAGTCTGTATAAAAGACGTGTATACATATTTTCCCATGAAATAAAAGAAAATACGATTATACTTACTATCATAACGATAACAAGAAAGCTGGTTCCACATCTGGGGTGGAAGCGCTTATACTTCTTAACGTTTTCTACGGTGAGCTCGTCGCCGTGCTCATAGCAGAAAATGGTTTTATGCTCCGCACCGTGATACATATAAACTCTTTTAATGTCCTTCATAAGAGAGCTTAAATAAATATATGCGGTAAAGAATATCATTCGCACGAGACCTTCGGCAAGATTTAAAATAATAACGCTTATTCCGGGAATGGCTTTTCTTAAAAAGCCTACGATATAGTTGGGAAGAAGCATGAAAAGTCCAACTCCGATTACCATTGCAAGAAGCACGGAAATAAACATAACGATGGTAAGAAGGTTGTCTCCGCCTTTTTCAAGAAGCCATTTATCAAATTTTGAAAGCTGTTCCTTATCTTCCTCGCCTTCATCAAAGAATTTTGCAGAAAACATAAGGCAGCCCACTCCCGTATAAAGGGATTCAAAAAAGCTGAATACTCCTCTCAAAATGGGGATTTTATTAATTTTCCATTTCACGCTTAACAGATTAACAGGCTTTTTTTCGATTTCAATATGACCGTCGCTTGTCCGCACAGCGGTTGCGATGTCTTTATTGCCTCGCATCATAACACCTTCGATGACTGCCTGACCGCCGACCGAGGTGGGTTTGATTTTTTTATCCATAACATTAAACCTCCAAATTAATTTTAATATTTTTATAAAAAAAAGTCAATAGTTTAGGTTGAATATTTTAAAATAGTATGTTATTATATAATTTAGAATTTGTTTACTGCACACGCAGAGAAAGGAAAACAAAATGAAAAAGATTTCAGTTATTCTGGCATCGGTTATGGTTTTATTAACCCTGATGTCTGTATCGGTTTTTGCCGATGCAACCGTAAACGTAACAATTAACGGCGAAGCTATGGTTTCCGACCAGCCCGGTCTTATAATAGAGGGCAGAACCATGATTCCCGCAAGAGCAGTATTTGAAAAAATAGGCGCAGATGTTTACTGGGATGCTTATAAAACCGGCGGATATGTATCTGTTGTAATGCCCGAGCGTTCGGTTGTTTTATACGTTTCCGAGACAGACGGTGATTCCTATCTTGTTTATAACAATATTCAGAAAATCGGTCTTGATGTTCCTGCCGTTATCAGAAACGGAAGAACTCTCGTTCCCCTCCGTGCAATCGGTGAGGTTTTAAATGCAGAGGTCAACTGGGATAACGATACCAGAACCGCTTCCATCGACTGGGCTGTTACCGAATCTATCACAGACAGCGGTGAAACCGTAAAGGCAAACGAAGCTCTTACTATTGAGGCAGCTTCCGCTGCAATCAGCGCAAAAGACCCCGGAGCAGAATTTAATCCTGCTCCTGCATATAAAAACGGCGCGAAATATTTTGAAGCCATTTCCGTTGAAAACCAGAAAAAATATACCTGCGGAACCGATAAAGCAGTTGCCGAAGCTGAGTATAAAATTTACGGAACAATAAACGGAAATATCATTCCCTACGATCAGTATTCATACTATGAAAAGATTTCAAGCGATGAAGCTATGTTCAAATACGGAACAAGCGAATTTAATGAAGAGCAGAAGAAGGAAATTGCGGAAAATGCCAAGAAAAGACTTTTTGAGCTTCGTGTAGCAGCTGAAAGAGCGAAGAAGGAAGGCGTTAAGGAAGATAAAAAATTCTATGATGCTGCCGCATACTATTCTCAGCTTCTTACTTCCGGATTCCCCGTTGAAAGCTTCTGCCAGATGATAGACTTAAGTCTTGAAAGCTTCTTCGAATTTACTGAGCTTTATTCCTATCAGAATTCCCTTATCGTAAACCATGTTGCAGACGGAAGCCTTGATCTTTCCGAAAAGGCTCTTACCGACGAATTTATGAATACATTCTATATGGCAAAGCATATTCTCTTTAAGAATACCAACGATAAGGATGAAGCCTTAAGCGAAAAAGAGCTTGCCGCAAAGAAAAAGCTTGCAAATGATACCCTTGCAAAAATAAAGAAGGGCTCCGATTTTGACAAGCTCATGGAAGAGCTTTCCGAAGATCCCGGTTCAAAAGCTGAACCCCAGGGCTATATCTTCACGGACGGACAGATGGTTTCCGAATTTGAGAATGCCGTAAAGGCTCTTGAACCCGGAAAGGTTTCGGAAATTGTTGAATCAAGCTACGGATATCATATTATAAAGAGACTTGAGCTTGAAGCAGATGCTGATGCCATTTCTCAGAATATCAGCGGTCTTCAGAATAATCTTATAACAAGATTCTTCGAAAAGGTTCTTCCTGAATGGGAAAAGGAAGATAAGATAGAAATATTCTAATATTTCTGAAATTTATTATTCGGTAAAACCGGGCTGTCTCAATAAGCATAGCTGCTGTTATGCAAAATTGTTGAGACAGCCCTTTAGTAAATCGGGAAAGTGATTGCAATGAGAAAAATCAATATACCTGTTTTTGTGAGCCATCAGGGATGCCCCAATAACTGTATTTTCTGTGATCAGAAAAAAATAACCGGAGTAAGGGAAAAGAGAGAGTATCAGGCGGTAAGAGAGCATATTCGTGCTTCCCTCGAAACTGCCCCCGAAGAATGTGAAATAGAAATTGCTTTTTTCGGCGGAAGCTTCACGGGGATACCTTTGGATGAGCAGAATGGCTATCTTGAAACAGCAGGGGAGTTTCTTTCAGATAAAAGAGTAAAGGGTATAAGGCTTTCAACCCGTCCCGACTATATAACGGAAGAGATACTTGAAAATTTAAAAAGGCATAAGGTTAAATCTGTTGAGCTGGGTGTTCAGTCCATGGATGATGAGGTTCTTTTCTTAAATAAAAGAAATATGAAGAGCTCATCCGCAGAGACTGCCGCCGGACTTATAAAGAAATCGGGAATAGAGCTCGGACTTCAGATGATGACGGGGCTTTACGGCTCCGACCGTGAAAAGGATATTTTAACAGCGGAAAGAATAATTGCCCTGAAACCCGCAACCGTAAGAATATATCCCACCGTTGCCATTGAAGGAACAGAGCTTTATTCATTATGGGAAAATGGAGAATATAAGCCTTATTCCCTTGAAGAAACCGTTGATTTATGTGCGGTGCTTTATGAAAAATTTGAAGAAAAGGGAATACGTGTTATAAGAACGGGACTTATGTCTTCTTCGGAAATAACCCCCGAAAAGGTTGTGGGACCCTATCATCCCGCCTTCGGAGAGCTTGTTTCGTCAAGAAGGTATTATCTTAAAATAAAAGAAAAGCTTGTTGCGGATAATATAAAGGGAGACTGTCTTTTTATAACAGTTCCGAAAGGAAAAATATCTCAGGCAACAGGAAATAAAAAATCCAATGTTTTAAAGCTTAAGGAAGAATTCGGATTTAAAGAAGTAAAAATAACCGAAGGCGATGCTTTCGGAATCAGGGTGGTGTAAGCTATGGAATCGGAAATAAAAAGAGAAAGAGCCGTGCTTGTGGGCGCATCCTTAGGCACGGGGGCTCTTGACGATACAGACGAAGCATCCATGAACGAGCTTTCCGAGCTTGCGGAGACTGCAGGCGCAGAGGTTGTGGGAATAATATGTCAGAATATAAAGTCAATAGATCCCAGAACTCTCATAGGAAAGGGAAAGGTGGAAGAGGTTGCCGAATTTGTGAAGGCAAATGATGTTGACCTTGCTGTTTTTGACAGGGAGCTTTCGGGCTCGGTTACGAGAAATCTGGAAAATGAGCTGGGAATAAGAGTTATCGACCGCAGCAGACTTATTCTCGATATTTTTGCAGGCCGTGCCACCTCAAGAGAGGGAAAGTGTCAGGTTGAGCTTGCGCAGCTTAAATATATTCTCCCCAGACTTTCCGGAATAGGCGCAGATCTTTCAAGACAGGGCGGCGGAATAGGAACCAACGGCCCCGGTGAAACCAAGCTTGAAAGCGACAGAAGGCATATTCAGAGAAAAATTGATGCACTTTCCGATGAGCTTAAGGAAATCGAAAAACACCGTTCCAATATCCGCAAAAAAAGAGATAAAGACGGAATTTTCCGTGTGGCGGTTGTGGGATATACAAATGTGGGAAAATCCTCACTTCTTAACCTTTTAACCAATCAGAATGATGCATATGTGGAAAATAAGCTTTTCGCAACCTTAGACCCCATAACGAGAAAGCTCACCTTAGGCGACAGAACCGAAATCCTTATAAGTGATACGGTAGGCTTTATAAGAAAGCTTCCGCATCACCTTATTGAAGCATTCAAGTCAACTCTTGAAGAGGCATGTTATTCAGACCTTATTATTCATCTTATTGACGGCTCCTCCGATGAAGCGGAAAACGCGGTGCAGGTTGTGGATAAGCTTCTGAAGGAGCTTGGTGCGGATTCGAAGCCTATGCTTAAGGTATTCAATAAGTGTGATGTAAAGGCTCCCGACAGAGAGCTTCTTGATACGGAAAGCGTAGTTATTTCCGTTAAGGAAAATATAAATATAGACGGATTTATAAAAAAGCTTGAAGAAATAATCGCATCCATGAGAAAAACTCTTACGGTGAAATTACCCTACAGTGAAGGTCAGGTAAGAGGTTATATTTATAAAGCCGCAACGGTAATAGAAGAAAAAATGACCGAAGAGGGCTATGAGCTTGTTATTACCGCAGATGATGAATGTGCGGGGAAAATCAGAAAATGGATAGTGTAGCCGTTGTATAAACTGTGGCGGCTAAAAGGAGAATACAAGTGGAATATAAAACAGTAAGGGGATTTGCCGAGGCTCAGCTTGTTGAAAAAAAATCCCGGTTTATCGGATATATAAATCACGCCGCATCCGAGGATGAAGCATGGGGCTTCTTAACCTCAATAAGGCAGAAGCACAGAGATGCTACCCATAACGTATATGCATATGTTATAAAGGAAAACAATATAAATAAGTTTTCAGATGACGGAGAGCCTGCAAAAACAGCCGGTGCGCCGGTGCTTGACGTGATTAACGGATGCGGCCTTACCAATGTTATAATTGTTGTGACCCGTTATTTCGGAGGAACGCTTCTCGGAACGGGAGGACTTGTTAAAGCCTATCAGCAATCCGCCAAGCTTGCGGTGGAAGCGGCAAAGGTTGTAACCATGACCGAAAGTGTGCGGGGAGTAATGACTCTGCCCTATACCTATTGGGGCAAGCTTGAAAAACTGCTTTCGGAAAGAGATTGCATAAATGAGGATATTCAGTTTGCAAATGATATCAGCGTCTCCTTTATATGCAGAAAAAACTCCTTCGATTCCCTTCGGGAAGAAATTATCAATTTAACTAACGGAAATGTTGTCCCGGAGGCAACAGATAGCTTCTTTTACGGATTTTAGAATAAAAAAGCTCCTTTTTGAAATAATAGTCAAAAAGGAGTTTTTTATATGACGGGAATTCATCTTTCAGATAATATGAATACAATGCGCCTTCGTCTTCCAATAGGAAGAACGGGGGATATAATAGAGAGAAAAACAAAAATAGGCGGTAAAGATGCCTGCTTTTATTTTGTGGACGGTCTGATTGACGGCGCAACGGCAGAAAGACTTCTCGATTTTTTAATCAGTATAAGTCCATCTGAAATGAGTAAATATAAAACGGCGCAGGAATTCATTGACGGGCATTTTCCTTATGTGGAAATTTCGCTCTTTAACCGTTTTGATGATATAACCTACTACGTGCTTGCAGGTCAGATATGCTTCTTCATAGACGGATATTCCGATGCGATTGTTATTGATTTAAGGGAATATCCTGCAAGGAGCGTCAGCGAGCCCGAGAAGGAAAAGACCCTGAGAGGCGCAAGAGACGGTTTTGTTGAAACTATTATTGCAAATACTGCTCTTATAAGAAGAAGGGTAAGAGACCCGGGGCTCGTTTTTGAAACCACAACGGTAGGTAAAAGAAGCAAAACCGATGTGGCTGTGGGATATATTGAAGGTCTTTGCGACGAAAAGCTTCTTGCGAAGGTGAAAAAAGAAATCAAAAATCTGGATATAGATTCGATTTCCATGGGGCAGGAAAGTATGCTTGAGCTTATTTTCCCCAAGTTCGGAATAAATCCGTTTCCAAAGGTAAGATATACCGAAAGACCCGACGTTGCCGCCGCCAATATTATGGAAGGAAAAATAATAGTAATAGTAGATAATACTCCGAGCTGTATTATTCTTCCTACCTCATTTTTTGATTTTGTTCAGCAGGTAGAGGATTTTTATTTTCCTCCGGTAGTGGGAGGATATATCAGAATTGTCAGAAATCTGTTTTTTTATATGACTGCAATACTTCTTCCTCTCTGGCTCTGGTATGTTAACAACCCTTCCCTTATTCCATCATGGCTTTCGGTTATAGATATTGAGGAAAGCTATAAAATTCCAATTATAGTTCAGCTTCTGATACTTGAATTTGCCATAGACGGTTTGAGAATTGCGTCGGTAAATACCCCCGATTCACTTTCAAGCTCCCTGGGTATTATCGGAGCACTTATATTAAGTGAATTCGCCATAAAAACAGGGTGGTTCGTAAGTGAAACAATTCTTTATATTTCCGTTGTTGCCCTTGCGGCTTTTGCTCAGCCGAGTATGGAGCTTACCTATGCAATGAAGTTTGTTCGTATGATATTGCTCCTTCTTACTCAGTTTTTCGGACTTTACGGTCTTGTTGCAGGCTGGGTGGGAGCAATTCTTCTTATTGCCTCCACAAAAACCCTTGGCGGACACGGATATCTTTATCCCCTTATTCCCTTTAATAAGAAAGATTTCAAAAAGGTTTTTCTGAGACAAAGACTTAAAAAAGACAGTCAGAATGTGCAGTAAATGTCGTTATAAAGAGGTTTTAATTCTCCGCTCATAAGAAAAGCGCGGACTTTATAGTTCTTTTCTGCTTCGGGAGTGAAGCTTAAATTAAATGTATGCGTGCTTTCGGTTGCTTCGGGAATGTATTTCCCGGAAGCAACAACAGCACCGTCTTCTCCCGAAACGGTTACATATATAGTGGGATTATTTTCATTTTTAATATTTTTTGCCGCAAAGGAAACGGTAACATCTGCGCCATTTGTTTTGCGGGTAGCGGATGCTGATTTTAATATGTTGTTATCTTCATAAGATCTCCGTTTACTGAGCTTACTACTGATGTATATTCTGAAGCTGCAGAAATTGTCTTTTCCGTAACTGTTGCGCCATAGCAGGGGAGATTTAAGAAAAAGATTATCAATGCCGGGATAATGAAGCGGAAATTTTTCATTTTACAGTAGTCTCCTTGTTTATATTCTTAAATTTTATTCTACCATATGCAATTGATAAATACAACAGTAATTGTGTCAAAAATGAAAAGTTGAAATATAATATAGCAGATAATGAGTAAGGCGGTGATTGAATTCAGAGGCTGCAGAAAGGGAAGAAACGGTACATATCTGATAATTTTCGGGCTGGCTGTTGCTCTTACTCTGATTCTCCCTGCCCGGATAATGGTCTTTATTCTTACCGCTCTTCTGATTATCGTGGGTATATTGACCGCCATTAATTGCTGAAAGGATGTTTTTATGAAAATAGTTGTTTTGAAGCCGGGAAAAGCAGTAAGCAAAATACTCAGAATGATTTTTAAAATAAATAACGGATAAGAATTTATATGCCCGACAACCATCGGTTGTCGGGCATATGTTTCCTCACTTTTTCCGATGTGTATGTTGCTTTTGAATTATATTTGTGGTAGAATGAACTGCAAGACTTTCAAGAGAATTCAAAGGCAAGAAAAGAGGGAAAAAGAAAATGGCAATTGCAAAGGTTGTTGAATATAACGGTTCGCCTGCCATATCAATTGACGGGAAAATCTATCCTCCTATGATGGGAACTGTAAGAACCTCAGTTGACGGAAAAAGAATTCTTGATGAAGAATACTATCGGAATTTAGGTAAAAGCGGAATTAAAATATTTTTTGTTATATGCGATACGGAATGGTCGGTTCCCGATGCATTGGAGCAGTTTGAGGCGGAAGCGGAAACAATATTAAGAGCCGTTCCCGATGCATACATTATGATAAGAATCGGTCTTCATCCTGCAGCAAAATGGTGCGATGAAAAACCTGATGAAACCCTCTCATACAGCGACGGAAAAAAGAAAAAAGCAGTTCTTTATACCGAATCAGTGCAGAGGGAGTATTCTGCAATGTATTCTCTTCGCTCGCAAAAATGGAGAGAGGATGCCTCAAGGGCAATGATTGAGCTTTATGAGAAAATAGAAGGGCTTCCCTTTGCGGAG
>JAZQFU010000264.1:0-2741 GCA_045539675.1 Clostridia bacterium
TAATATAGTGGCACAGGAGCTTGACTGTGTGCTTCCCGATACAATAGCTTCGGGGAAGACAGATAACGGAAATGAATCATATCTTGACTATATTGCTCTTTGCGCACTGGATTATTGTATAAATACTAACGTTGAAAGCGGTACTAAAGCAATAAACGGAATAATAAATTATCTTGACAGTCTTATATATTCGGGAGGTACTGCGGGAAGTAAATGGTCTCTTTCCCAGTGCACGGCGACATTTTATGCCGCTATAGTTTACGACTGGTGTTATTCCTTGCTTACAGAGGATGAGATGCAGACCATAATAAGACGTTGTATCTCACACGCCGCAAATTCGGAACACGGTAGGCCTCCTTCAAGACAGAAGGTGTATGCAATGGGGCATAGCTGCGAGCAGTCCCTTATGAGAGACTATCTTGCCTTTGCAATTGCGGTTTATGATGAATATCCCGAAGCCTATAATTTCGTTTCGGAAAGAATTTTTGACGAATATATACCTGCATTCAATTATATCTACGACAACGGTTCAGGGCATCCTGCCGGATTCTATTACGGTAATTTCTTAAGACAGACACACGAATTATATCTAAAAGCTTTACTGACTCCTATAGGCTATGGCGATAAGATAAGCAAAGCTCAGGAAAATCAGATTTATCAGACTATCTATACCAGACGTCCCGACGGTGCCTTTATCGAGGACGGAGATGACAATACAAGTAAGACAGAATATTATCCTGCAATATTTCCGGTATTTTTAGCATCGAATCTCTATAACAACCCGTATTTTAAGCAGGAACTCTACCGTGGAAATAATCACGGCTCGGACCTCAGAATGAGTAACCATATCGCACTTTTCCTTACACTTAACAATTCAAAGACAGGTGTAAAAAGCTATGAAAATCTTCCCCTCTCCACCTGGATGGGAAATATCACCGGAACCATGCTTGCAAGAACAGGATGGGAAGAAGGAAAAGATGCAGATACCATGATTGTTTCTATGAAAGCACCGGGAAAATTCTACGGCGGTCATCAGCATCTTGATGCGGGAGAATTTGAAATCTATTATAAAGGCAATCTTGCTATTGACAGCGGTGTGTATGCAACTTACGGCAATGCTCACGATATAGGCTACAACAAACAAACTATCGCACACAACTGTATGCTGATTTCAACCGGTGACGAAAATTCAATATACGGAAGCTCTTATCCGTCAGCGGGTGGTCAGTATGTTGATCATAAAGCCCGTGAAACCTACGAGGAATTCATCGGAGAAGATACCGACTATACAGAGGTGCTGGCTTATGGCTTCGGTAATAACAGAAACAAGCCGGAATTTACATATCTTAAGGGCGATCTTACGAATGCTTATGAGGACAGAGCGAAGGAATATACAAGAACCTTTATGTTCAATAATCTGTTTGATGAGGTTTATCCCGGTGTACTTATAGTTCTTGACAAGGTGGTATCCGACCCGACAGCGGAAAAGACCTGGTTGATTCATTCTCAGGAGGAGCCTTCGGTAAGCGGAACAAGAACAACGATTGCAAGGACTGAAAATGGCTATAACGGAAGACTTACGGTAGATACTCTTCTTCCCGAGGCTGATAATATCAGCTTGGAGGTTGTTGGAGGAACAGGCAAGGAATTTCTTGTCGGTGATAAGAACTATGCCGCCTCTGCAAAAGCCGAGGACGGTAAATGGAGAGTTGAGCTTTCACCTGCCGCTTCCGACGGAGAGGATTATTTTCTCAATGTTTTGCAGGTGTCGGATAACTCTGATGAAATAAAGCCTCTTGACGTTAATAAATTTGATTCGGCTACTCATATAGGTGTGGGGATTAAAGACAGAATAATTTTCCTTTCAAAATTATCAGAACGAATTTCCGACAGCTTCAGTGTTGAATTTACAAGTGATGAAGCTTCCTCTCTTCTTCAGGTTGACGGCCTTATGGCAGGAACATGGCAGATTGACAGCGAAGACGGATTCTCCGGAAAGGTTAATGTTCCGGAGTCGTCGGGTGTTGCAGCGATTAAGGCTGCGGAAGGAAAATACACTTTCACAAGAGTAAGCGAAGACTACGAGGAATATGATTATTCAATAAAGGCAAATACCGTAAATTCTGACACAAAATATATTCCGGTAAAAAAGGATGAATTTATGACAACTGCCTTTAAAGCATATGATTACGATGGTGTTGCATATGTGAATCTTGAAGAATATGCGGAATATATGGGTGCGAAGGTTACTTATGAGGGTGATACCGCTACCTTATCACAGTATGGATGGTATGTCAGATATACTGCGAATAAGCATCTGGTTTACAGACATTCCATATATCAGAAGGGCAACTGGTATATGCCCGGTCCTGCAAGAATAATTGACGGAGAATATTATGTTCCGATACTTTCAACTCCGAAAATTGTTCAGATGGCAATCAGGCATAAGCCTGAAATGAATATGATAGGTATTATAACATATACGCCTCCGAATTCCAACCCGGCAGACGGTCTTGTGTCATCTTACTATTACACTGTAGGAAAGTCCTGGACTGCAGGAGGAACATTAAGCGGGGCATCAAAGATTTATGCAGATACCTCCGAAACATACACTATTACTCCGAAGGATGGATATTATATAAAATACTACACCGTAAACGGAGTAAAAACAATTCTTGATTCGAAAGAAGCATATTCACTTACTGTTGACAATGTAACTAAAAAGGTTTCATTGTAAGTCG
>JAZQFU010000265.1:0-4248 GCA_045539675.1 Clostridia bacterium
TGCTATCCCGGAATCATTTACATCAAATGCTTCGATACTGTAGGTTTCCTCATTAGTGAAGTAAGAAACCTTTTTAACATCGTATCCCTTCTCTTCATATCTGTTTTCAGGAACAAGATATACTACCGTAGAAGAATTAACCTTAATAGATCCATTGGCTGTTGAGAAGACATTATTGTTATATTTGAAGCCTTCCTCCATGCCGGCTTCATCGAAATCTTCTACAGGAACGAAAGAATCATTTTTTTCTTCAGTTTCAAGTTTGATTGTATTGATATCAGTAATTTTTCCTGATGAATTGGTTATATACTGAATCGGCTGTGAATATTTCGCATTAACAGTTTCTCTGGAAACAAAATCCTTATCCAGATTAGTTAATTCTGCTGTTGCTTCAAAAACATCTATAGCTTTATCAGCATTCATGGGAATTCCATCAATGGTAACTCTGTCTGCAAGATTGACATTTGAAATAGTACCGGTCTTGCCGTTCATAACCTTAATAACACAACCTGCGCTGTCAACAGAACCTGTTGAAGCCGCCTTAATAAGGTATGCATTTACTGCTGAAGCGGTGGTTCCGAAAACTACGTTAGCAATCTTTCCGAATGCATCAAGATAGAAAGTTCCGTTTGCATTGTATTTAATTGCATCGGCTTTCTCCGAAATCTTTTTAAGTGACGCGGCAACTTCATATTCATTGGATGAAATAGTAATCTTTCCGTCTTCTTCTGCTGTTATTTTACCGGTAACTTTCTTATCGCTTACAAGAACTTCCATTACCATAACGCCGTAATTCTGACATTCGTGAGATTCTTTAACGGAAATTATATTTTCCTTTTTAATTGCTGAAAGCTGAATTTCCGCATCATTCTTTTTGATGGTTACCTTCCAGTTGATTGTATCATCAACGTTTACAGCAATGTCTGTGATTCCGGGAGTAAGCTCTGAATCAACATAAATTTTATTGTTTGCAGCATCAACTGTTTTAACAACATAATTCTTATAGCTGTTAACTCTTACAAGGCTGTTTCCGGCTCCGGAGCTGACAATTTCAACAGTTCCTTCTTCAAGTTCATTAAGATCGTTATCAAAGAAGTTTGCTTCACTTATATATTTGTCGTTATAAATATATCTGGGGTTTGAAACAAGATTAGCAGTTAAAACCTTACCGTCTTTTTCTTTGGTATACTGAATTGCTGATTTAGTAAATCCTTCAAGCATTTCTGCAGGAACTACGATAGTTTCAACCTTACCCCTGGTTGCAACATGAAGGATAGTACTGTCTACCTGATTATCATCAAGCTTTGAATATACAACAACATCAATTCCGAGCATATCCTTAACGTTTTCAAATTTACCTACTTTGAATCTGCTGAGAATTCCGTCTTTTCCTTCAACCATAATTTCATCTTCAGAAACTATACTTTCGGAGTCGCTTAAGGTTGTCTTACTGTTTGAAACAACCATTCCGTTGGTCTTATTGATTTTGAGGTAATCCTTCAGAAGAGTTTCATTCTTTTCTTCACCGTTTGCAGGATCACCGAGTTTAACTTCCAATGCATTGAAAAGAAGCTGGGCAATAATCTTTCTGGGCGCAGGCTGATTCTGAGTCATCTCGGTTTTTGCAAGCATTTTAAGATCGTCTCTTGCTACCTTAAGATAACCGTTGGGCCATCCGCCGTTGGAAGCAGCTCTCATTTCATAGCCGAGCATAGCAACAATCATTTTTACTGCCTGCTCATAGGTAACGGGATCATTGGGACCAAACTTTCCGTCGCCGTATCCATTGATGATTTTCTGGCTTGCTGCTGTTTTAATATCATATGCTGCCCAGAAATCAGGAGCTACATCCACAAATCCGGTATCAGTAACCGTAACACCGGAAATGCTTAAATTGAGCATTCTCATAAGAAGTGCAGTCATTTCCGCTCTGGTTACATTCTTATCGGGCTGATAAGTTCCGTCGGGATAACCGTTTACAATTCCGAAATCCGAAAGAACATTAATTGCCTCGTAAGCAGATTCGGTTTCGGGTACATCCGGGAATTCCGCAGCAATTGCACAGGTTGAAAACAACATAGACATTGCAATAAGAATTGCCAGAAGTTTGCTGATACTTTTCATATTTTTTTCCTCCTTAGGTTTCGGGTTTCCCCTTTTATTACTTTTGGATGAGAAAACCGCCCTTGCTTACTCGCAATATCTTTCACGACGGATTTTCCGGGTAAAAAAATTGCAGGGCAAACTTTCCCTGCAATAATAATATCATTATTTAAATGCAAAATCAATAAATTTAACGTAAATGTAACATAAAAGTATTATAAAAAACATATAAAGTTTAGCTCAGGAGCAAAAAACAAGTAATAGCTTTGAAGTATGTTTTTCAGCACAATACTTCCCTGCAACTTCAAAACTTCCTTACATTATTTTTTTTATTCTCAAATCCTCACCGATAAATTCAAGAATCTCAAATTCTCCCACAAATCTGGAGAAAAGCCTCTCAGCATATACTTCATTAAGCTCTTTCAGGCTGAAATTAGTAGTCACAATCATCTTCTTGCCTGTTGCAAGCCTTCTGTTTATTATCTCGTAGAGTGCCGAAATGGTATAAGCAGTAACAAACTCACAGCCAAGGTCATCTATAATAAGTAAATCCGTATCATACAGTCTTGCTATATCGAAGCTTATATTCTCGTCTGAATTTCTTCTGAATTTATAATCCTCCGTTATTTCGGTAATCTTCCCTGCGGACTGATAAAAAACATCAAAATCCCGTTCAAGAAGCTCTTTTGCTATGCACTCGGCAAGAAAAGTCTTTCCAACACCCGCTTTTCCCATAAAAAGAAGGCTTTTGGTTGATTTATTATCAAACTCTTTGATGAAGGTGGCAACCTTTTTAAGAATCCCTTTTACGTTGCTTCTCGGAGAAATCCCATCATCATTTCTGACATCCGAAAACAAAGAATAGTCAAACTCTGCAAAGCTATGCCCTTCCGCACACCCGTTAAGATTAGACATTTCCGCCGCTTTTTCTCTCAGAAGCTTTTTAAGACATTCACATTTTTCATGGGCAATATATCCCGTATCCGAGCATTTTTCGCAAAAATATTTACCCTCGGCATAATCTGCCGGATATCCGTTCTTAATAAGAAGTCTTTCTTTTTCTTCGGCATTCTTTCTTAATTCTTCCTTGATTTTTTCAAAATCAAAGGAGTTATTGCCGAGGTTATTCATATATTCACCCATCAGACGGAGAGTTTCTCTTTTAAGTTCGGCGTATGCAGGAAGCTTTACTCTTATTTCTTCCTTACGTTTTTCCGCTTCTTCCTTACTTTTTTCTCTGCGCTCGGAAAGAACTTTGAATGCCGCTCTTACTATTGCGGGATTATAAGCCATCCTGCCACCTCCTAATCATTCTGTTTTTTTCTTAAATCAGATATCATACGTTCGAAATCATAATCATCTCTTTCGGGGAAATTATGAACGCTTGGCTTTTTCTGACTCTTTACCGCCGTTTTTTCCTTTTTCCCGTTTCCGGAATCGCAAAGCACGGCATTTATATAGGGGAAGGATGCTTTTCCGGTATTCAGTACGGAAGCTTTTATTGCATTTTCAATATCAGCAACAGTCTTTCCCATTTTACACCAGTCGGTTATATATTTTATTTCCACATCATAAAGCTTACGGTCAATTTTCAGCATTTTCTTTACGGTCTTAAGAACGTCGTCTCCGCCGTTTATAAACTGCTCACAGCTTTCGTATGTAGTAAGTCCAAGCTCCTTCCAGTTGAGAGCAACCTTCGCAATATAGCTGAAGCTTCTCACGTTTTTGGAAATCGAATAGTCAACAGCCGCAAGAAGAACATCATAAGGTATTTTCATATTCTCAAGCATATCGAATATTTCAAGGTAATCACTTCTTGTAAGCTCCTTGCCGTAACGTTCTTCGATAAACTCCACCTTTTTCTGATACCCACGATCTTCAGACACAGTTCTTAATCTTTCATCAGAATCTTTCTTAATTTCGTCTTTTACTTCCTTATGATACTCTCTGTAAAAATCAACAGGATTAACAAGCTCTTCTTCACCGTCTTCATTTTCAACAAGCATTCCCGCCTGGTTAAGAAGCTTATATGCATTCTTAAGATCCTTGATTGTTATATTAAGTCTGTCTGCTATGGTATTATCGTCAAACTCAATATCCCCCAGAGTACACAGATAAAGGATATAAAGATAAACCTTAACCACC
>JAZQFU010000266.1:0-2559 GCA_045539675.1 Clostridia bacterium
TAACAGCCCTGACTTCGAGAATAGCTAAATAATCTCTCATAACTCTTTCCTGTTCACGAAGCATGTACAAAGGGCAATCATGTTCCGCCTTGAAGCGATCCTTATAATCCTTCGAGTTCATCAGTACCACAGTATCTTTAAGTTCATAATTTAACATTTTCATTCTCCTCCATAAACTTTATTCTGTGTATCATTTACCGCATCCGTAAGTAACTGCATAAGCTGTAACAAAAGTGTGATAAGCTTTTCCTTTTCAGGCTTTGCAACATCAGAAGAAGCTAAAATCTGAAGCATCGAGTTAAAAGATTCCTTCGCCAAGTTGAAATGTGCTTTAAATTCCGTAAGCTTCGGATTGGAAGCAACAGTAAGCCGCTTATTTAAATCTTCAACTCTCTGAAGTAAAGACTTGTTATCCTCAATAAGCTTAAGATTCCTTTTTTCAGCCTCCTCTGAAGCAGCTGCAACCTTATCCTCTGCTGCCTTCTTTTCAGCCTCAAGCTTTTCTATTTTTTTGTTAAGCGCATCAATTTTCTTAACAAGTTTTTCCTCTGCCACTTTCTTAATTTCAGAAATTTTCTCTTCATCAGGCTCGGCAATAACTGTAGGCTTATTTTCAAGCTCCTTTATTTCAGCCTTAAGAGACGAAATTTCTTCCTCAAGAGCAGAAATATTTTCTTTAAGCCCGTCGGAATTTTCCTTTTCCTCCTCAAGCTCCTTAATAACTTTTTCAAGCTCTCTCTTACTCATATCGGCAACGGTTTTTTCCTCTCCGTTTACCTCATGTTTTTCTGTAATAAATTCTTCACGTTCTTCCTCGGTCAAAGCCAGTAACAGCAAGGCTTTCGACGACCCCAAATCCGTCACCGTTGACGGATTTTTATATTCCCTTGCAATCCTCATAAAACGGTTTGCTGAAGCTTCCGAAAAATTAACTTTTTCAGAAAGAAATTCAAGCCATTCACCGTGCTGAAGCTGTGCTTTAGCTTCGTTAAGCCTCGCGCCAATTTCATATATAGATTCACCGGCACGGGCCTTAAAAAAATTAATCTCCTCCGTGATAATCTCCAGAGGTCTTGTCATGTTATTTTCCATATTTTTCTCCTTTCTTAAGCCTTCCCCTTTGAGGGGAAGGGGGACCGCGTTAGCGGTGGATGAGGTGTAACGTCACCTCAGTACTTTCTCTTTTAGCCATTCCTGGCAAAAATCATAAACCTCCTTATTAAAATCATAGCTTACATTACCCTTCGTTCTGCATTGCACTATCTTTTTATTCTGAAGTTCAAGAGTGTAAAAAGACTTGTTCGGATGATGAATATCGCGGACGAAGAATATAAAGCACTCAGAAGCACTCATACTCTTAGCATATCCGCCTACGCAATGACTGAGAGCAGAACCTTCCGCCTTAAGCCCGGAAGGGCTTGCCGCCGCGCGGATAAGATAATGCTCGTCCTTAAAAGAATACTTCCGAAGCTTTTTCGAAACGATTTTAAAATTCTTATGCAATTCGGGATTGCTTTTAAATTCAATCATTCCGGAAGTCCTTGCGTGCGCAGATATAAGATTCCTCGGAAAAAGAACCTGCTCGTCCGTAAGATCAAGCTCCAATTCCATGCACTCAGATATGTAATCCCCGTAAAAAGTGAAATCGCAATCTTGCTTGGCTACATATTTTAATGCCTTCTTCAAAGGGATTATTTTTGTTATATTCATAACATCAGAATCACGAAGATTCATAGCATATACAGAGGGGATTTCCCAAGGCTCAAACAGATTCCAGTATTTGTTCATAAAATCGACACGATTCATATCAAGAATATGAGGTTCGAAGCATTTAAGGTACCGGAGCGGAAACTTAAAGCATTCCTTAAGACTCTTTCTCTGCCAGTTAAGAATGCTCGCGAAACTTTTACCGAGCCTTCCGCATATTTTTTCATTAAGGAGCGTATAATACCCACGCTTATTCAGGAATTCATAAACCAGATAACGGTTAAATCTGCAAGCATAAAGCATAATATTCTTGTCATATCTGTTCATATGGGTAGTGTGTTCATAATATCTGCGAAGATCAGCATACTCAAGGCATGTGCCTTTAGTCGCTTCCTCGATAAATCGTGGATAAAAACAAAAAGTGTTATCATAAGTATAAACCCGGGCGGAAAGGCTCCATTCTTCTCTTTTGTATTCAGGCCTCCTTCCAATCCAGGCATATTCCTTGTAGTAGGCTGTCCACATCGAACTCCTCCCGTCTTTAACAACATATCGTGCACACTCGCTTAACCAGCTTTTCATATCTCTGTATTCTGCGGTGTAGTCACGATTTATGTGCCATTGTCGAAACCAAACAGCCCCATCCTCCCCCTTCTGAATCGCCATAATATTATCCAGATAATCCGATCTCCAGTTGGACCCGTTTTCAAGTGTGCAATAGCAGGTAGTGCCGCAGCCGGGACAGGTTACATATTTTCCCTGCGCAAATTTGTCACCCGAAGCTTTAACTTTGCCGCACTGAGAGCAAATTCCGGTCCAGCCACCTTTTTTGTAAACTATCGTTTTATCGTT
>JAZQFU010000267.1:0-3601 GCA_045539675.1 Clostridia bacterium
GACGGTCTTGACGGACTGGCTGTAAGTGTAAGCGGAATTTCCGCAACCGCACTTCTTTTCCTCTGCCTGATTGAAGGAAGAACCGCTCTTGCGGTGCCTCTTGCGGCGGTGGTTGGCGGCTGTCTTGGATTCCTGCCTTATAATATGCATCCCGCAAAGATTTTTATGGGAGACAGCGGTGCGCTGTTTCTGGGATATATTCTTTCCACCGTATCGGTCATGGGCTTTTTCAGAACCTATTCGGTAATGAGCTATATAGTTCCCGTTATCGTTATGGGTGTTCCCGTTTTTGATACCTCCTTTGCAATTATAAGAAGAATGATTTCAAGAAAGGGAATTATGCACGCAGACAGAGGTCATCTTCATCACAGACTTATTGATATGGGCTTTAATCAGAAGGAAACCGTAAGCCTTCTGGGAATTCTTACAGCCCTTTTATCCATATTAACCATCATCCTTGTTACCAAGGGCATTATGAGAGCTCTTGTTGTTGCTGTTGTGCTTGCGCTTTTTGTGGTTTCCGTTCAGATGTATAAGAAAAACAAGTCTGTTTCGGATGAATATCTTAAGGCGATAGAAGCGGCAGAGGAAGAAAAGCATAGCTACGAGGATTATGAAAGGAGCGACAAATAATGAAAAAGATTAAGGTAATGACAGTCTTCGGCACAAGACCGGAGGCTATAAAAATGGCACCTCTTGTTAAGGAGCTTGAAAAAAGAGAAGAGGTTGAATCAGTAGTTGCGGTTACCGCTCAGCACAGACAGATGCTCGATCAGGTTCTTGAGATTTTTGATATCACTCCTGATTATGACCTTAATATAATGAAAGACAGACAAACCCTTATGGATATAACCAACCGTGCAACTGCAGGACTTTATCAGGTTATAAGCGAAGCAAAGCCCGATATCGTGCTTGTTCACGGAGATACAAGCACTACCTTTGCAGGTGCTCTTGCGGCATTCTATAACCAGACCGCAGTGGGGCACGTTGAGGCAGGACTTCGTACTTATGATAAATATTCACCCTTCCCCGAGGAAATGAACAGAAAGCTTACCGGGGCAATCGCAGAGCTTCATTTTTCACCTACAGAGAATAATAAGAATAATCTTCTTAAGGAAAATGTAAGTGAGGATAAGATTTTTATTACGGGAAATACTGTTATTGATGCTTTGAAAACTACCGTTAGTGCAGATTATAAGCTTACTTCTGTTTCAGGCGTTGATTTTGAAAAGAAGGTTATTGTTGTTACTGCTCACAGAAGGGAAAACTTGGGCGAGCCTCTTAAGAATATCTGCACAGCCTTAAGAAGACTTGCCGTTGAATTTGAAAATGAAATTGAAATTATCTATCCTATGCATATGAATCCCGCAGTAAGAGAAACAGCAACGGGAATTCTGGGTGGACTTTCCAACGTTCATCTCATCGAGCCCGTAGATGTTACCGAGCTTCATAATCTTATGGACAGAGCATATATGGTAATGACCGATTCCGGCGGACTTCAGGAGGAAGCTCCATCCCTCGGAAAGCCTGTTCTGGTTCTTCGTAATGAAACCGAAAGACCTGAGGCGGTTGCGGCAGGAACCGTTAAGCTTGCGGGAGTTGAGGAAGAGGTTATTTATTCTATGGGTAAAGAGCTTCTTACGGATAAGGATGCATATGAAAAAATGGCAAAGGCGGTTAATCCCTACGGAGACGGAAATGCCTCTGCAAGAACCGTTGATGCAATTTTATATCATTTCGGTGTTACCGATAAAAGACCGGAGGATTATAAAGTATAATGACTAAAAAAGAACTTGCGGCAAATCTGCACGCCAAAGGCTATAACTGTGCTCAGTCGGTTGCCTGCGCCTTTGCTGAAGAGGTGGGGGTTCCTTCCGATTTGCTTTTTAAGGCGGCGGAGGGCTTTGGTGCAGGAATGGGCTCGGGAGAAGGAATCTGTGGTGCGGTAAGTGCGCTGATTCTTCTTGCAGGCTTAAAAGAAAGCGGCGGAGAGAAAAATCCCGTAACCAAAAGAGATACCTATAAGCTTTCTGCCGGGATAATAAGAGAGTTTGAAAATAAGAACGGTTCTTCAATATGTGCAGAGCTTAAGGGCTCGGGAACGGGAAATGTGCTCCGGAGCTGCGGCGGTTGTATTGATGACTGCGTGGAAATCGCAGAAAGGATTTTTGGTGAAGAATAAATGGAATACGCCATTTTCGATTTTGACGGAACTCTTGTGGATTCAATGCAGTTCTGGCGTTTTCTCGGAAGATATTATCTTGAAGACAGAGGCATTGAGGCAGATGAGGAATCAATAAGAGTTGCAGAGGAAAACGGATTTTCATATACTGCTGAATTCTATAAAAATAAATACGGTTTTCCGGAAACAACAGATGAAATAGCCGAGGGCATAAAAAAATGCCTTCGTGCAGGATATAAAAGCTTTTCCCTGAAGCCGGGAGTAATGTTTTTTCTGAAGCTTTTAAAGGAACGGGGCGTTAAAATGTGCATCGCCACGGGAACCAATAAATCTATGGCAGAGGAAACGGCGAAAAGACTGGGAATAAGAGATTACTTTGAATTCATAATTTCCTGCGATGAAGTGGGAGCATGGAAAAATAATCCTCTTGTTTTTGAAAAAGCCCTTGAACGGCTTGGGGGAAATAAAGAAAATACTCTTGTTTTTGAGGATTCTCCGGAAGCCGTAAGAACTGCAACCGGTGCAGGCTTTAAAACCGTGGGAATTGCAGATGAGTTCTCATTTTCAAATGCCGGTGAAATAAAACGTCTTGCCGCCTTTTATACATATGATTATGAAAAGGATGCAGACAAGATTATAAATCTAATATAAAAACAGGTATCAGACCCTTAAGAGGGAATGATACCTGTTTTTTATTGTGTGATTTCTTCTATTGTTTCCTTAACGGTTCTGATGTATTCTTCCGGAACGGGTTCATCAAAATCATTGAATTCAATATCCCTGACAGACTCTCCCGTAAGGATTCTGTACCATAAAAGTGCAAGGGCATATCTTCCGACTCCCAGAGATATATGCTGACCGTCTCTGTGAATTGGAGCTATACCTTTTTTTGTGAGAATATGACAAAGTGTTCCTGAAGGAATATAGGCATCTGCATCAATATCCTTTGCCGCCTGAAGATAAGCTTCGTGCAGCTGCTCATACATCACATTGCTGTTTTCTATATGATTTGCGGCAAGGCCGCGGTTTCCTTCCTCATATGCCCAGGTTTCGTGAATGACAAGCTTTGCTTTGGGACACATTGAACGTATGTATTTCACAAGCTCTGAAAGATAAGGCTGGTACGATTCATATCTTACGGAAAGGGAGCTTACCTGCTGAAGGGTTATGTAATCCCAGGTTTTGTTAAGCAGGGCTTCCTTTAAGGTTACGGTAAAGGAGGTAAGAGTTCCGTTAATATCCAGCTCATATTCTTTATTATTCCGGCACATATTACGGAAATGCCGTTCAAGGGAACAACCGCCGATATGAAGATTTGTAACATCAATAGCAGTTTTCGCAAATCGGGAAAGCTGATGAAGATAGTGAGTTGCATCCTGGGAAAAGCTGTTTCCGATACATAAAATATTCATAATGTCC
>JAZQFU010000268.1:0-8040 GCA_045539675.1 Clostridia bacterium
AACTTCACTTCACCACCCCCAAGGTTTACCGAAGCAAGTTTGATAAAAATAATGGAGGAGTATGGAATCGGAAGACCGAGTACCTATGCTCCCACTATTACCACCATTCTTTCCAGAGAATATGTTGTAAAGGACGGAAAATCCCTTGTTCCCACAGAGCTTGGAACGGTTATCACAAAGCTTATGAAAGAAAACTTTGTGGATATAGTAGATATAGGCTTTACCGCAAGTATGGAAGAAAAGCTTGACGGAATAGAAGAGGGAAATTCCGAATGGGTAAAGGTGCTTGAAGATTTCTATAAGGATTTTGAGCCTACTCTTCAGAAGGCATCTGAAATAGAAAAGGTTAAGATTGCAGATGAGGTAACCGATGAAATCTGTGAGAAATGCGGAAGAAATATGGTTATCAAGTCGGGAAGATTCGGAAAATTCCTTGCCTGCCCCGGATACCCCGAGTGCAAAAATGCAAAGCCCATTACCGTTGAAGTTAAGGATGTTTCCTGTCCTCTTTGCGGAGGAAAGGTTCTTGAGAAAAAGAGTAAAAAGGGTAAAAAGTATTTCGGTTGTGAAAAAAATCCCACCTGCTCTTTTATGACCTGGGATGAGCCGGTTAATCAGAAGTGTGAAAAGTGCGGCAGCATAATGACAAAGAAATACTTCGGAAGAGGCTCAAAGCTTTACTGCTCAAACGGAGAATGCGATAATGCATATAAATCAAAGAAAACAACAGCAAAGGAAACGAAATAATGACTGTAAAAATCATAGGAGCCGGACTTGCCGGCTGTGAAGCGGCTTATGTTTTGGCTGAAAGAGGAATAAAGGTTGACTTATACGAGCAGAAGCCTGAAAAAATGAGCCCTGCCCATAAAAGCAAAAACTTTGCAGAGCTTGTCTGCTCCAATTCTCTCCGCGCAGAGGGAATGGCAAACGGAGTGGGACTTTTAAAGGAAGAAATGAAGCTTCTGGGCTCTCTTGTTATGGAAGCCGCAATGAAAACACGTGTGCCCGCAGGCGGTGCATTTGCCGTCGACCGCCACGGCTTTTCAGCATATATAACAGAAAAAATAAAAAACCATCCTTTTATTAACGTAATTGAAGAAGAGGTATGCGATATAAATACCGATGAATATACAGTTATTGCAAGCGGCCCTCTCACAAGTGATTCACTTTTTGAAAAAATAAGAGAAATAACCTCGGAGGATGATCTTTATTTTTATGATGCCGCTGCACCCGTAATATCGGCAGAATGTATTGATTTTAATTTCGCCTTCCGCGGTTCAAGATATAATAAGGGAGACGGTGACTATATTAACTGTCCTATGAGCCGTGAGGAATATGATGTTTTTTATAATGAGCTCATAAATGCAGAAACGGCGGCTTTGAAAAAGTTTGAGAAGCAGGTAGTGTTTGAGGGCTGTATGCCCGTTGAAAGTATGGCAAAAAGAGGGTATCAGACTCTCTGCTTCGGTCCTCTCAAGCCCGTCGGTCTTGAATTTGACGGAAAAAAGCCCTTTGCGGTTGTTCAGCTTCGTCAGGATAACCTTGAAGGAACTGCCTATAATATGGTGGGATTTCAGACTCATCTTACATACGGTGAGCAGAGAAGGGTTTTCTCACTTATTCCCGCACTTAAAAATATTGAAATTTTAAGATACGGCGTGATGCACAGAAATACCTATATCAATTCGCCTGAGCTTTTAAACCCCGATTATTCTCTGAAAAAATATCCGAAGGTTTTCTTTGCAGGTCAGATAAACGGAGTTGAAGGCTATGTTGAATCTGCCGCAAGCGGACTTATGTGCGGAATATACCTTTCAAGGAAGCTTACGGGAAAAGAGGTTCATATTCCCGGTTCCGTAACCGCTGTGGGTGCCCTCGGAAAATATATTTCCTCATACAGCGGAGGAAAGTTCCAGCCCTCAAATATAAATTTCGGTATTATGGAGCCTCTGGGCGAAAGAATAAAAAACAAGCAGGAAAAAAATACCAGAATATCGGAAAGAGCACTTAAGATTATTTCCGGAATGAAGGAAGAAGATAAATTATAAAAGGAGAGAAAGCTATGAATCCGGCAGAAAGATTTCTGATGGAGGTTGAAAAGCCTTCAAGATATACCGGCAACGAGCTTAATTCAGTTGTCAAAAATAAAGAAAACATAAACGTGAGATTCGGCTTCTGCTTTCCCGATATATATGAAATCGGAATGTCTCATCTCGGACTTAAGTGTATATACGATGTTTTAAATAAAATAGATGATGTGTGGTGCGAAAGAGCCTTTATGCCCTGGTCGGATATGAAGGCTGTTATGGAAAGGGAAGATATTCCTCTTTTTGCACTTGAATCAAAGGATCCCTTAAAGGAATTCGATTTTCTGGGCTTTACTTTGCAGTATGAAATGAGCTATACAAACGTTCTTGCGATGCTTGAGCTTTCGGGGATTCCTTTCCGCTCTTCAGAACGTAGTCTTGAATATCCCATAATCTGTGCAGGCGGCCCCTGTGCGGTAAATCCCGAGCCTATGGCGGATTTTATAGATTTCTTTATGGTAGGTGAGGGGGAAGAGGTTCTCGTTGAGGTTATGGACGTAATGAGAGCCTTTAAAAAAAGCGGAAGCAAAAATAAAGACGAGCTTCTTCTTATGCTTGATAAGCTTGAAGGGGTATATGTTCCGAAGTTTTATGAAATAACTTATAACGAAGACGGAACAATAAAAGAAAGAAAGGCTCTTTCGGGAGTAAAAGAAACCGTAAGAAAAAGAGTTATAACCGATTTTAAAAATCTTCCTCATCCGGAAGATATAATTGTTCCCTATACGGAAATAGTTCATGACAGAGTAACCCTTGAAATTTTCAGAGGATGTATCAGAGGGTGCCGTTTTTGTCAAGCAGGCTTTATCTACCGTCCCGTAAGGGAAAGAGACTACGGAAATCTTTCCGAAATTGCAAAGCGTTCTCTTGAAGCAACGGGTTACGACGAGGTTTCCCTCTGCTCACTTTCCACAAGTGATTATACCGGGTTAAGAGAGCTTACCGATACTCTTATGAACTATACCGAAGAGAGGAAAATCAATTTTGCATTACCTTCCTTACGTGTTGATAATTTTGATTTGCCTCTTGCCGAAAAGATTCAGAGTGTGAGAAAAACGGGCTTAACCTTTGCTCCTGAAGCAGGCTCCCAGAGAATGAGAGACGTTATAAACAAAAATATTTCCGAGGAGGAAATATTAAACACCGTGACTACCGTGTTCAAAGGCGGCTGGAACGGCATAAAGCTTTACTTTATGATTGGTCTTCCCTGTGAGGAAAATGAAGATGTTTCCGCAATAGGAGAGCTGGCTCTGAAAACTCTCGATGCTTATTTTGCAATTCCAAAAGAGGAAAGACCTAAAGGGGTAAGAATAACCGTAAGTGTTTCATCCTTTGTTCCGAAGCCCTTTACTCCCTTTATGTGGGCGGCTCAGGATACAATGGAAAGACTCTGCGAAAAGCAGGAGCTTTTAAGAGCATCGGTTAAAACAAGAATGATAAACTTAAACTGGCACGATGCAGATGTTTCCGTGCTTGAAGGTGTATTCGCAAGGGGAGACAGAAGGCTTTCAGATGTTATCCTTGCGGCTTATAAAAAGGGATGCTTCCTTGACGGATGGCAGGAGCATTTTAAATTTGATGCGTGGATGGAAGCGTTCAGCGAATGCGGAATTGATTATTCCTTCTATAATCACCGTGAAAGAAGCTATGATGAAATTCTTCCCTGGGATTTCATTGATGTTGGAGTTTCAAAGAAATTCCTTATGAGGGAATATGAAAAGGCAAAAAAAGCGGAAACCACTCCAAACTGCAGGGAAAAGTGTGCAGGCTGCGGAGCTGAAGCCTGTGAGCTTAAGGGGGGAGCAGATAAATGAATATAAGAATAACCTTTAAAAAAGGCGAGGATATAAGATATATTTCCCACCTTGATCTGGTGAGAACCTTTAACAGACTTCTTCACCGCTCAAAGCTTCCCGTTAAGTATTCCGAGGGATTTAATCCTCATATCTGCCTTAATTTCGGGCTGCCTCTTGCGGTTGGTATGATTTCCGAAAGGGAATCCTGCGAAATAGTGCTTAACGGAAAAAGAAGCCTTGAAGATATAAGAAAGGCTCTTTCGGAAGCGGCTCCCGGTGGAATTGAAATAGTTGACGTAACAGATAAGGAAGGAATTCCCTATAAAAAAATAGAAAAAGCAAAATACGAGGTAATTACCGAATGCAATATGAATGCAGAAGAAATCAGAAAGATTCTTTCCGCAGAAGAAATCGTTACTCCCAAAAAGAGCAAGAGGGGAATAAAGGAAGTGGATATAAAGCCTCTCATTTATTCCTATGAGGTTTCGGATTTAAGCGAGGGTAAAGTAAAATTTGAGTTTATCCTTGCTGCAGGTAATGAAAAAAACTTAAATCCCTTACTTGTAATTTCCGCTATGTCGCTGGTGAATCCGGAATTTAAAGCAGACTTTTCCACGGCAAAAAGAATATGTCTTATGACCGGGGATAATAAAATTATATAATTTTTAAAAAAAGACTTGCATTTTAAGAAAATATATGGTAAAATATTTCGGCAAATACGCACGGGCACGGATTTCATAGGGGGTGCCGGGTCACCGGCTCTTATGTGAGATGAAGCGTCCGGAGGAAATTTTAAATAACCGAATGGAGGAAAAAACAATGAGCGTAATTTCAATGAAACAGCTTTTAGAAGCAGGTGTGCACTTCGGGCACCAGACAAGAAGATGGAACCCCAAAATGGCGGAATACATCTTCACCGAAAGAAACGGAATCTATATCATCGATCTTCAGAAAACAGTTAAGAAAATCGTTGAAGCTTATGATTTCGTAAGAGAAATCGCTGCAGAAGGCGGCGAAATCCTCTTTGTTGGAACAAAGAAGCAGGCTATGGATGCTATTAAGGAAGAAGCAGAAAGAGTTGGAATGTATTATGTTAATGCAAGATGGCTCGGCGGAATGCTCACCAACTTCAAGACTATCAGAAGAAGAATTGACCGTCTCTTCCAGCTTGAAGAAATGGAAGCAAACGGTACTTTTGATCTTCTCCCCAAAAACGAAGTTGCAAAGCTTAAGGGCGAAAGAGAAAAGCTTGAAAAGTTCCTTGGCGGAATCAAGAATATGAAGAAGCTTCCCGCTGCTTTATTTGTAGTTGATTTAAGAAAAGAAAAGAATGCAATCCTCGAAGCTAAGAAGCTTGGTATTCCCGTTGTTGCTATCGTTGATACCAACTGTGATCCCGACGAGGTTGATTATGTTATCCCCGGAAATGACGATGCAATCCGTGCAGTTAAGCTGATTGCTGAAACCATGTCCAATGCAATAATCGAAGGCAGACAGGGCCTTGATACTGCAGTTGAAGCTGAAGACGAGGCAGAAACTGCTGAATAATTTTCGAAAAATACGAAAATACGAAAGGATGAATAATAATGATTACAGCTGCTATGGTTAAAGAATTAAGAGAAGCTACAGGCTGCGGAATGATGGACTGTAAGAAAGCTCTTAATGAAGCTGAAGGTAATATGGAAAAAGCTGCAGAGCTCTTAAGAGAAAAGGGACTCGCTGCTGCTGAAAAGAAGGCAGGAAGAATTGCTGCTGAAGGTATCGTTTCCGATTATGTTGACGGTAACGTTGGTGTTATCGTTGAAGTTAACTCCGAAACAGACTTCGTTGCAAAGAATGCTGATTTCCAGGCATTCGTAAAGGGAGTAGCAAAGGTTATCTGCGAAGGAAATCCTGCAGATGTTGATGCTCTTCTTAAGCTTAAGTTTGATGATAATATGACCGTTGAAGAAACCTTAAGAGATAAGATTTTAACAATCGGTGAAAATATGACAATCAGAAGATTCGCAAGATATGAAGGTGCAGTTGCAACCTATATCCACGGCGGCGGAAGAATCGGCGTTATGGTTAAGGCTGAAAATGCTCTTGAAGGCGAAGCTTATGAAGCTGCAAGAGATGCTGCAATGCAGATTGCTGCATTAAATGCAAAATATCTTGATAAGAGCACCGTTCCCGCTGCTGATGTTGAAAAGGAAAAAGAAATCCTTATCGCTCAGATTAAGAACGATCCCAAGAGTGCTAATAAGCCCGATGCAATCATTGAAAAGATGGTTGAAGGAAGAATTGGTAAGTTCTATACCTTGAACTGCCTTAATCAGCAGGAATTCGTTAAGGATCCCGATTTAACAGTTGAAAAATACCTTGGAAGCAAGGGTGTTAAGATTGTTGAATACGTAAGATTCGAAAAGGGCGAAGGTCTCGAAAAGAGAGAAGATAACTTTGCTGACGAAGTTGCAAGCATGATGAAATAATAAAATACTTTTTTGCGGTGCGAGTTTTCGCACCGCTTTTTTATTGATGCTTGATAATAGGCCTGTAATCTGTTATAATGAATTTGAGTGTAAGATGAAACCACCGATAATTAAATCTTTTGTGCTGTTCTTGACAGAAGTCGAACTGTGTCGAATAATAGGAAAAGGGGAGTTTTAATATGTTTGATATTTCAAAGGTAGATGGGAATTTTACCATTGAAACAAAAATAGATAAAAATGATATTAAGTTTCATAAAATTGATGAGGCTCCGTTTAAAGTTTATGGAGTTTTCAAAGAAAACGGTAAATACAGGAGAATGCCTGAAGATGTTGCCAAAAGTGTAAGTGAAGGGGTATATGCCCTTCATTCAAATACTGCAGGAGGAAGAGTAAAGTTTGTTACAGACAGTCCTTACATAGCTATTCATGCTAAAATGGATGGTTTAGGGAAAATGCCTCATTTTGCACTAACAGGTTCTATAGGATTTGATTTGTATATTGATAATTATTATGCAAAAACATTTGTTCCGCCGTTTGATATTAAAGACGGATACGAAAGCATCTTTGAACTTGAAAAAAAAGAACGACGGGAAATAACAATTAATTTCCCTTTGTATTCCAACGTTTGCGAATTGTTTATCGGTTTGCAAGACGGTGCTTATGTATCGGAAGCTGCAGCATATAAAAATGATAAACCGATTGTATATTACGGTTCATCAATAACGCAGGGGGGATGTGCATCAAGACCGGGAATGAGCTATCAGGCGATTGTTTCGAGAACGTTTAATTACGATTACATAAATCTTGGTTTTTCCGGAAGTGCAAGGGCAGAAGATGAGATGATTGAATATATCAGGAATCTGGATATGTCAATTTTTGTTTATGACTACGATCATAATGCTCCCACCGTTGAGCATCTTGAAAAAACTCACGAAAAAATGTTTAAGGCAATAAGAGAGAAGAACCCACTTTTGCCTGTAATAATAATGTCCCGACCAAAACATTTTTTAACTGAGGATGAAAAAATAAGACGAAGCATAATTGAAACAACATATCGTAATGCGGTTTTAACCGGCGATAAAAATGTATATTTTATTGACGGAGAGGCATTGACTGAACTTTGTAAAGATTCGGGAACTGTAGATAATTGTCATCCGACAGATTTTGGATTTGCGTCTATGGCCAAAGCATTGACGGATGTTATTGGTCTCTGTAACCTCTGATATGTCAGACGGAATGAGTTTTTTGCGATTACTGTCGGAATGAATGCATTATTGGCGTTTTTATCCTACGGAGGCATAATTTATATTCCGGAAGAAAACATATGCCGGTTATACATTCTATTCATTAAAAGAAACGTAATTCTGAAGGGAAAATACAATCTTGAAAACAAAAAATCTTGCAATAATATATGCTGTATTTGCAGCTGCACTATACGCAATCAATGTTCCGATTTCACGGCATACCTTTTTGGTAAGAAGTTATTTATTTTCATTTTCATTCAGCAAATATTCTTCTGCGGCAGACCTTTCTTTTCGACAGTCCGGGCGGTGCGAATTTTCGCACCTCTTTTTTATATGCAGCAATATGAATTTTTAATATAGACAGTTGATTTTTTGAGAAAAAATGGTATAATATTTTCATACGGTTTTTATGAAAGGAATGGATGAGTATGTCTATTGAACG
>JAZQFU010000269.1:0-5660 GCA_045539675.1 Clostridia bacterium
GGGTCGCAGCCTTTTCTGGGAGGGTCAATAACAACTGCCGTAGGCTTTTCATCACCTTCGAAGCTCATATTCTCTGCTTTTCCCACATAATATTCTGCATTCTTAATGCCGTTTCTTTCTGCATTTATTCTTGCCAGCTCAACCGCCTCGGGCACTATTTCAACTCCAATCAGCTTTTTAACCTTATCACCGAGAGAAATACCGATTGTTCCTATACCGCAATAAATATCATAGAGCACGTCGTTTTCCGTCAGCTGAAGTAATTCTCCGGCTTTTTTATAAAGCCTTTCACATTGATTTCTGTTAATCTGATAAAAAGACATACTGCCAATTATGAATTCTTTGCCGAGCAAGGTATCGGTAAGATATTCTTCACCCCAAAGCACCCGGGTATTATTCCCTAAAATCACATTGGTTTTTTCCTTATTAATATTATTAATAACAGAAGAAACACCCTCAACCGAGGAAAGCTTCTCTATAAGCAATCCCTCGTTTTTAAGTTTTTCCGTTGAGGTAACCAAGCCGCACATAATTTTATTATCAAGTGCCGCTCTTCTTATATATATATGACGCACACATCCTTTTCCGGTTTCGGAATCATAGGGTGCAGTTTCGGTTTCTTCCATCCATTCTGTTACTTTTTTGCAGATTTCGGAAACAACATCATTTTCAATTACGCATTTTTCAAAAGGAATAATATCGTGAGTCTGACGACGGTAAAAGCCTGCACAAAGCTTCCCTTCCTTATCCTTGCCGACGGGTATAAGTGCTTTATTTCTGTAGCCGAAAGGCTCGGAAGGAAAAGTTTTTTCAATTCCCACATCCAGTTTTCCGATTCGTTTCATTGCTTCGGAAACCTTATTTCTTTTATATTCAAGCTGACTTTCGTAGGTCATATGCAAAAGGGAGCATCCTCCGCATTTCCCGAAGCTTCCGCAGGAAGGATTCACCCTGAATTCCGACGGTCTGATTACCTCGGCAATTTTACCAAAGGCTATATTCTTTTTTACTTTAAGAATTTTCACTTTAAGAAAATCTCCCACCAGAGCAAAAGGAACAAAAACGACAGTCCCGTCAATTCGGCATACACCTGCCCCGTCAGAGCTCATGGATATAATTTCAACGTCAAAGTACTCATTTTTCCGCATTTTTCCTCTATTCCTCTCCCCGGTTTTAAGATAATTATTTTTCACATTTTCATCACATTTGTATAAATTTAACAAACAGTAAATTGATTATATCACATAATTTTTATATTTTCAATCTTATGTTAAAATTTTATCGTCAAAATGTATAATGAATTGAAAAAAATATTGTGAGATTGTTCAATTGAAAAGAAACGTAAAATATGTTATTATATTTAACGTAAATGAAAAAGTGTGGAACGCACGTTAAAATCAGGAGGAAATTCATGGCAAGTTTATCACTTAAGAATGTAACCAAAAGATTCTCCGAGGGTATTTGCGCAGTAAGCGACTTTAACCTGGAAATCGAAGACAAAGAGTTTATTATTCTCGTTGGACCTTCCGGATGCGGTAAGTCAACAACTCTCCGTATGATCGCAGGTCTCGAAGAAATCACTGAAGGTGAAATATACATAGGCGACAGACTCGTAAACGATGTTGCTCCCAAAGACAGAGACATAGCAATGGTTTTCCAGAGCTACGCTCTCTATCCCCATATGTCAATCTTTGATAATATGGCTTTCTCACTTAAGTTAAGAAAGGTTCCCAAGGCTGAAATCAAAAAGAGAGTTCTTGAAGCTGCAAAAATCCTCGGCATTGAGCATCTTCTCGAAAGAAAGCCTAAGGCTTTATCCGGCGGTCAGAGACAGCGTGTTGCTCTTGGACGTGCTATAGTTCGTGAGCCTAAGGTATTCCTTATGGACGAACCTCTCTCCAACCTCGATGCTAAGCTCAGAGTTCAGATGAGAACTGAAATCTCCAAGCTTCACTTAAAGCTTAACACAACCTTCATCTACGTTACTCACGACCAGACTGAAGCTATGACAATGGGTACAAGAATCGTTGTTATGAAAGACGGTATCATCCAGCAGGTTGATTCTCCTCAGGCGCATTATGAAACTCCCTGCAATCTCTTCGTTGCAGGATTCATGGGAAGCCCCCAGTTGAACCTTATCGATTCTACTCTTGAAAAGAGAGACGGGGATTACTACGTTGTATTCTCTTCCTACTCCATCAAGATTCCCGAAGGAAAGCTCGTTCCCGATATTGATAACTTTGTTGGTAAGGAAGTTGTTCTCGGTATCAGACCTGAAGACATTCACGATGAACCCGATTTCATTTCCAGCCGTCCCGACAGCTGCATAGATATGCTTGTTGAAGTAACCGAGCTTATGGGTGCTGAAACTTATCTCTATCTTGATTTCGAAGACAAGAAATTCATCGCAAGAGTTAAACCCAGCACAACTGCTAAGCCCATGGATACAATCAAGGTTGCATTTGACCTCAACAAAATGCACTTATTCGATAAGGAAACTGAAAAAGCAATCCTTAACTAATAATAAAACGGCTCCCATTTCTTTACGGAATGGGAGCTTTTTTGGAGGATAAATGGCTAATAAAACTACCTTTTTCTGCAACGAATGCGGATACGAAACATCAAAATGGCTTGGGAAATGCCCCGGCTGCGGCGCATGGAGCTCATTCACCGAGGAAAAGATTCAGAAAGAAAAAAACAAAAGATATTCCACGGTAGTTTCCAATACCAAGCCGGTTAAAATAAAAGAGATTACTGCAGGATACGAAACCCGCTTTTCAACGGGAATGAAGGAATTTGACCGTGTACTCGGAAACGGTGCAGTTGAAGGCTCCGTTAACCTTGTGGGCGGTGATCCGGGAATCGGAAAATCAACCTTACTTCTTCAGATGTGCGGACTTATTAAATCAGAAAAGCCCGTGCTTTACTGCTCTGCAGAAGAATCAGCAGAACAGATAAAGCTGAGAGCAGACAGATTAAAATCCGAAAATGAAAACATCTATATCGTTTCAAAAATCAATATTGAGCTTATACTTGACGATATGCTTGCATTGAAGCCATCAATTGTTATTATCGACTCAATTCAGACAGTATATTCAGGAGAGCTTGATTCCGCCCCCGGAACTGTTTCTCAGATTCGTGAATGCACATTAAAAATCACAAGAGCTGCAAAAGAAAACGGCATCACGGTCTTTATCGTCGGTCACGTCACTAAAGACGGCACTCTTGCCGGACCGAAAGTGCTTGAGCATATGGTTGACTGCGTTCTTCAGTTTGAAGGGGAAAAATATTCAAATTTCAGAATAATACGCTCCATAAAAAACAGATTCGGTTCGACAGACGAAATTGGTGTTTTTGAAATGTCTGAAGGCGGCCTTACCGAGATAGATAATCCATCCATAATATTCCTTGACGGAAGACCTCTTAATGCGCCCGGAACCGTTGTTATATGTTCAATGGAGGGTACGAGACCGATTCTTGCGGAAATTCAGGCACTGGTAGCCCATACCTCCTTCGGAATGCCAAGAAGAATGACTACCGGGCTTGATTATAACAGAGTGAATCTTATAATTGCCGTATTGGAAAAGAAAGCAGGAATGAACCTTTCCACCAGCGATACATATGTTAACATTACCGGAGGAATAAAGGTTATGGAGCCTGCATCCGATCTGGGAATAGCCCTTGCTATAGCCTCAAATTTCAAAAATGAGCCTATAAGCGACAAGCTGGTCGCATTTGGTGAAATCGGACTTACAGGCGAAATAAGAAGCATTCCCTTTATTGAAAAGCGAATTCAGGAGGCATATAAGCTTGGATTTAAAAAGTGCATAATCCCCTACTCAAAAACAAGCGTAAAATCTCCCGAAGGTATGGAGGTTATACGAATAAAAAATATTATTGAAGCTTTTGGCGCTGTTTTTCAATAGGTAAAGCTTTCAATATATTCAAGGTCAATATCCTTATGAAGCGACAGATTTATTCCGTTGGATATAACCTTTGAGATATGACTGATCATATTATCAATTTCCTTGGGAGTTACCATAAGAGTCTTATCCGACTCATCAAGAACTTCCTTTATAAGCAGACTTTGGTCATCTGACTTGAGTCTGCTTATTATATTATAAAGACCGGTATCCTTCCTTGAATTTTCCAGTATACTGTCACAAAGCTTTTCAAGAGCATGAGCAGCAATAGAAACCGAATCAACTACCGTTGGAACGCCGATTGCCACAACAGGAACCCCCAGTGTTTCCCTGTTTAGCCCTCTTCTTTTATTACCGACACCCGATCCCGGATTGATTCCCGTATCTGTTATCTGAATGGTCGTACTTATTCTCTGCGGATTATTCGATGCAAGAGCATCTACCGCAATAACAAGAGAAGGCTTGACCTTCTCGCAAACTGCAGATATAATATCCCCTGTTTCTACCCCCGTGATTCCGAGAACTCCCGGAGAAATTGCACTTACCGGACTTAAATCCTTATCCACTTTATCAGGAATGTAGTCATACAGATGCTTTGTTACCATTATCCCCGATACCACAGAAGGCCCGAGTGCATCCGGAGTGATATTTCTGTTTCCCAACCCCACAACAAGTATATTTTTATTATTACAATACTGAGATATGAGAGAAGACAGCTTTTCCTTGAGAATATAGCTTAATCTCCCGGTTGCAGACGGATCAAGACTTTTAAGGCATTTGCTTTCTATGGTTATATATGTTCCCTGCGGTTTTCCTAAAAGCTCCGCCCCTTTTTGATTGCAGACCTTGACGGTTGTAACCACAGCATCTTTATATTTTTCACAATCGGAAATTACTCCGTCAGGTTCATTTCCGTCATGGAACTTATAGCTGTCTCTTGCATCAAGGGCAAGGTCAGTTCTCAGGTTTATCATATTTTCAGCACCTTTTTTTATTTAGTATTTGTATCCGCTGCACAAATATGCAAAAAACCCGTCCGATTAACGGACGGGTTTAAATTTGCAATTATTAAGCTATACTGTTTAACTTGGAAGCAAGCTGGGATTTTTTTCTGCTTGCGGTATTAGCATGAAGAATTCCCTTAGCACAAGCCTGATCAATTCTCTTAACAGCAAGTTTGAAAGCAGCAGAAGCTTTTTCTTTATCACCGCTGATAACTTCAGCTTCAAACTTCTTTATGATAGTCTTAAGATTAGACTTAAGCATCTGATTCTGAAGAGTCTTAGTTTTGATAACCTTTACTCTCTTCTTTGCAGACTTAATATTTGGCATAATACTCACCTCCGATTTAAAAGTCACTTAAGATATTATAATCATTTTAAGGTGATTTGTCAAGTAATTTTTAATAATTTTTCAAAAAATATTTTCACCGTTACTCGCAATCAGCTTCCTGAGCCTTCTGAATATCCTCATAGGCTGAAAGCATAGGCTTAATATCTTTCTTTCTGAGCTTTCTGTCCAGATAATTTTTAGTAATAGCATAGACAGTTCCTGAAAGAACAATTACGCCGATAAGGTTGGGAATCATCATAAGACCGTTAAAGGTATCCGAAATATCCCATGCAAGAGACGATGTAAGAAGTGCTCCAAGCATAATTGTAACAAGATGAATAAGCTTATAAATATAGATAGTCTTTGTTCCGAAAAGATATTCCCATGCCTTTGCACCGTAATGAT
>JAZQFU010000270.1:0-11554 GCA_045539675.1 Clostridia bacterium
GATGAACGAATTTAAAACATATCATCCTATTGTTAATTTCATATATTTTGTATTCGTTATCGGATTCTCCTGCTTTTTTATGCATCCGGTCTGCCTGGGAATATCCCTTTCCTGCGGATTTACATACTCGGTTATACTTAAAGGAAAAAAAGCCATAAAAACCAATCTCATTTATATGCTTCCGATGCTTGTCTTAATGGCACTTATTAATCCCGCATTCAATCACGAGGGTATGACAGTTATTAAATATCTGCCAAGCGGAAATCCGCTTACGCTTGAATCCATTGTTTACGGACTTTGTACCGCAGTTATGATTGTGAGTGTTATCTGTCATTTTTCCTGCTATAACGAGGTTATGACCAGCGATAAGTTTATTTATCTTTTCGGTAGAATCATTCCTGCACTGTCCCTTATTTTATCAATGACACTCCGCTTTGTGCCGAGGTTTGCCGCCCAGCTTAAGGTGGTTACAAACGCACAGAGATGTATGGGGCGTGATGTGAGTAACGGAAGTATCATAAAGCGTGCAAAATGCGGACTTAATATTTTAGGGATTATGACAACCTGGTCTCTTGAAAATGCAATAGAAACCGCAGACAGTATGAAATCCCGCGGATACGGAATACCGGGAAGAACGGCGTTTTCAATTTTTACGTTCGATAACAGAGATAAAAAAGCATTGATTTATATTTTGCTTACAGGTATATATACATTTGCGGGAAATCTGATGGGAGGAATGTATTTCAGATTCTTTCCGTCGATGAAGCATGCAGAGGCTTCTGCATTCAGTATAAGCGTATTCGTGGCATATTTTTTGCTTTGTATATGCCCTGTGATAATTGAACTGTGGGAGGTGAGAAAATGGAAAGCTTTAAAGTCGAAAATCTGAGCTTTGCTTATCCGAACAGAATTGAAAAAGCTCTTAATAATATAAGCTTTACCGTAACTCAGGGAGAGTTCGTTTTGCTTTGCGGTAAATCAGGATGCGGTAAAACTACTCTTTTAAGACTTTTAAAATCTTCCATATCACCCTACGGAGAGATAAGCGGGAATATTTGTTTTAACGGTAAACCTCTTAAAGACTGTGACACCAAAGAACAAGCCTCCGGAATTGGCTTTGTAATGCAGTATCCCGATAATCAGATTGTTACGGATAAGGTTTGGCATGAGCTTGCATTCGGACTTGAAAGCCTCGGATACAAGCAGAACGAAATCAGAACGAGAGTATCGGAAATGGCATCATTCTTCGGTATACAGACCTGGTTTTATAAGAAGGTAACCGAGCTTTCAGGCGGTCAGAAGCAGCTTCTTAATCTTGCCTCTGTTATGGCTATGCAACCTTCAGTGCTGATACTTGACGAGCCTACAAGTCAGCTTGATCCCATTGCCGCAGGTGAATTCTTGAAAACACTTGAAAAAATTAACCGTGAGCTTGGTACAACCGTTATTCTTTCGGAACACCGTCTTGAGGATGCTTTCCCGATGGCAGACAGGGTTATTGTTATAGATGGCGGCGAAATCATTGCTGACGAAACACCCGGAGAAATAGGAAAAATTCTAAAAAAGAAAAAACATGATATGTATAAGGCGCTTCCGACCCCCATGCGGGTTCACGCAGAAACAGCAAGCTCTTTGCCTTGTCCGCTGACAGTTCGTGAGGGCAGAGTGTGGCTTGAAGAATATTCGGAAGAGAATACGTTAAATGCTGAGGTTATTCCGAAAGACAAGACATCCGATAATACCGATACAGTAATTGAAATCAAGGATGTATGGTTCAGATATGAAAAGGAACTGCCCGATGTAGTTAAAGGGCTCAGTCTGAAAGTAAATAAAGGAGAAATTTTTTGTCTTGTGGGCGGTAACGGTACCGGAAAGACAACTGCTCTTTCACTTATATCAGGTCTTAACACTCCGTACAGAGGGGAGGTAAGGATTAAGGGAAAAAGCATTTCCGGAATTGGAAATCTGTATGACGGTCTCATTGGCGTTCTACCGCAGAATCCACAGAGCGTGTTTGTGAAAAAAACGGTTTTTCTTGATCTGATGGAGATGCTTTCAGGTAAGAAGCTCAACGTGGAAGAGAAAGAAAAAAAGGTGAATAACATATCTGCGCTTTGCAGAATAGAAAATCTCACAGAATGTCATCCTTACGATTTGTCGGGCGGTGAACAGCAAAGAGCTGCACTTGCAAAGATACTGCTTATGGAACCGGAAATTTTGCTTCTTGATGAGCCGACTAAAGGAATGGATGCACAGTTCAAGGAAGAATTTGCGGATATTCTTATGGATTTGAAAGCAAACGGTGTGACTGTTATCATGGTATCTCACGATATAGAGTTCTGCGCGGAATATGCCGACAGATGCGCACTTTTCTTTGACGGCAGTATAACATCGGTTGATACCCCGAGAGAGTTCTTCAAGGGCAAGAATTTCTACACTACATCCGCAAACCGTATGGCAAGAACCTGCCTTCCCGATGCAGTTCTTGCGGAAGACATAATCCTTGCCTGCGGCGGAAGAACAGAAAAAAGAAAACGGCAATCACGCCATATAGAATTATATAAGACCCATAGCGAAATCAAACCGCAGAAAGAAAAAAAGCAAAAGCTTAAACCGTTAAGAATAATTTCCGGCAGTATATTTGCTTTGCTTTTTATACTGACATCGTTATCATTTGTATCGGATATTGACGTGTTCGGAATTGCAAAGGTAAGCTTTTTGGGGCTTGAAGCTTTACAGATAATCGCAATAATTGAAGTCGCTTTAAGCTTCTTATGTTTTTTTCCTCAAAGAGAAATCGGAATCAGGATAATACAGATGCCGAAATCAGACCGCAAGCTTACAAAAAGAACTCTTACGGCAACCTTTATGATACTGCTTTTAATACCGCTTACAATTTATACGGGAATTTTCTACCTGGGCGACAGAAAGTATTATTTCATAAGCCTGCTTATCATTCTTGAAACAATGATTCCGTTTCTGATGGTTTTTGAGTCAAGAAAGCCCAAAGCGAGAGAGCTTATTGTGATAAGCGTACTTTGTGCTATTGCGGTTTCGGGCAGGGCAGTATTCTTTATGCTTCCTCAGTTTAAACCGGTTGTTGCACTTGTTATTGTTTCCGGAATTTGCTTCGGCGGAGAAACCGGATTTCTCGTTGGCGCAGTTACGGGCTTCGTATCGAACTTTCTTTTCGGTCAGGGGCCGTGGACTCCCTGGCAGATGTTTGCCTTCGGAATTATAGGCTTCCTTGCCGGAGTTCTTTTTAAGAAAGGCTTTTTAAGAAGAACGAAGTCCTCCTTATGCATATACGGATTTGTTGCAACATTAGTAATATACGGAGGGATTATGGATCCTGCATCTATAATTATGTGGCAGGGAAACGTAACCGGAGATATGATTCTGTCGGCATATGCCGCAGGGCTTCCCTTTAATCTGATTCATTCCGCATCAACCGCATTTTTCTTATGGTTCATTGCTGAAGCCATGATTGAAAAGCTGGAGCGTATAAAAATAAAATACGGTCTTATAGAATCTTTGAAATAAAACCTTCAAGTCCTTTCATAATATCGCTGTAGGTTTCATCAAAATTACCGGTATACCAAGGGTCTGCAACCTCACCGCCATCGGCGAAATCAAGAAGCAGATGAACCTTTCCTTCCGGGTCATCTCCAACGAAGGGCTTCATATTCCTGAGGTTATATGAATCCATTGCTATTATATAATCATAATTTTCATAATCACGGCTTGTCATACGGATTGCGGTTTTTTCCGAAGCTGAAATCCCGTACTCGGCAAGCTTTTTTCTTGTTCCGTGATGAACAGGATTTCCGATTTCCTCGCAGCTTGTAGCCGCCGATTCAATATGAAAACGGTCGCTGAGACCCATTTTTTTAACCATATCCTTAAAAAGAAATTCTGCCATAGGGCTTCTGCATATATTCCCGTGGCATACAAATAAAACCTTTATCATTTCAGTCACCTCGCAAATATTGTAGCATTTTTTCGTGCTGAATGCAAATATATCTTGATTATAAAAGAAAAATAAAGTATTATTATAATCAGGTGATAAAAATGGTTAACGTATATCCCGATTATTATGAAAACTTCAGATGTATTGCAGAAAAATGCAAAAACAACTGTTGCAAAGGCTGGGAAATAGATATTGACGAAAAAACTCTGGATAAGTATTCAAGTCTGGAGGGTGCATTGGGAGAAAAACTCAGAAAGAGTATTTCACGTGGGGAATGTGCAAGCTTTATTCTTTGCGAGGATGAAAGATGTCCGTTTCTTAATGCCGGGAATCTTTGCGAAATAATCCTTGAAAAGGGGGAGGATTTCCTTTGCAATATATGTAAGGATCATCCCAGATTCAGAAATTTTTTCACAGATGTTACGGAAACAGGAATAGGTCTTGCCTGCGAGGAAGCGGCAAGGATTATTCTTTACGGCAAAACGGAATTCGGATTTGAAGCAGACGGCGATATAACGCAGGATGAGGAATATCAGCCTTATTATGCATTCAGAAAAAGACTGCTTAATATGATTTGCAAAGGAGATTCAGCTCTTGAAGAAAGAATCTCTTGCGTAAAAAATGCTCTTGAAATTTCTGAGTATGACTTCAGCGTGAAAGAAATTATCGGACTTCTTCTTTCGCTTGAAATTCTGAGTGAAGAATGGAAGGAGCTTCTTTTGGGGCTTAAAGATAATGAGGGCACGGCGGGAATTCCCTTTGATGATGAAAATGTATGCTTAAGACTCATCTGTTATTTTATCTTCAGACATTTTGCAGACTGCTTTTTTGAAGGAGAAATTGCCGAAGGGTTTCTTTTTGCGGTTTTATGCACAAGAATAATTAATTATATAAAGCATTACTGCGGCTTAAGCTATGAGGAAGCGGCAAGAATGTTTTCCTCTGAAACAGAGTATTCCAAAGAGAATACAAATGCACTTATTGAAGCGGTGAGAAAAAGCTATGAAATATAAAAATACTCTGAGCGGAAGATTTAAGAAAAGACCTAACAGATTTATTGCATACGTGGAAATTGAAGGTAAGGAAGAAATCTGTCATGTTAAAAATACGGGAAGATGCAGGGAGCTTTTAACTGAAAATGCGGAAGTATGGCTTTCTGTGAGTGATAATCCGAATAGAAAAACCAAATACGATATAGTGAATGTAAATAAAAACGGAATGCTTATTAATATGGATAGTCAGGCACCGAATCCCATATTTGAAGAATGGATATTAAAAAGCGGATTTTTCGGTGAAAATCCGCTTGTAAAAAGAGAATGCAAATATAAAAACTCACGCTTTGATTTCTACGTTGAAAGCGGAGAAAGAAAGATTTTTGTTGAAACCAAGGGAGTAACGCTTGAAAAAGATGGGATAGCAATGTTTCCCGATGCGCCTACCGAAAGAGGAATAAAGCATATTCATGAGCTTTGTGAAGCGGTTTCGGAAGGGTATGAGGCATATGTTTTCTTTATTATTCAGATGAAGCCTGTTAAATATTTCATTCCCAACAGAGAAACCCATAATGAGTTTGCCGAAGCGCTCTGCGAAGGAGTGAAAAGAGGAGTAAGAGTGTTTGCCATTGATTGTATCGTTTCTGAAAATGAGGTGTGTGCAGACGGATTTGTAGAGGTCAGGATTTAGATTCTCTTCCGTAGATTTTGTTAAGCTTTAATATTTTTTCGGAGAGCTTTTCATTAAGCTCTTCTTTTTTTATCCGCCATCTCCAGTTTTCTCCTAATGTCGAAGGGGTGTTTATTCTTCCGCGGTCATCAAGCTCCATATAATCCTGAATGGGTATTATTGCTGTATCCGCAACGCTTCCAAGTGCCAGTGAAATTAAGGAGGAGCAAAGCTTTTCGGAAGGAGTAGTATAATCGCAAATATATTCTCTTAACGATTCTTCATCTTCTTTGCTTAAGGCTTTAAGCCATCCGCAAAGGGTCTGGTTATCGTGAGTACCCGTATAAACAACGCAGTTTCTTGTATAGTTATGAGGAAGATAAAGATTTTTTGCCGAGCTGTCTCTTGAATCGAAGGCAAACTGAAGGATTTTCATTCCGGGAATATTATGATCAGAAAGAAGCTTTTTTACCGAGTCGGTAATAAACCCGAGATCTTCTGCTATTATTTTCCCCTGAGCGATTTCTTTTTTGAAATTTTCGAGAAATAAGTCGCCGGGAGCTTTTCTCCAGACTCCCTTTACGGCATCCTCGCTTCCTGCTTTTATGCTGTAGTATTCGTCAAGTCCTCTGAAATGGTCTATTCTTATTATGTCATACATTTCAAGAGCATAGGCAATTCTTTTTTTCCACCATTCAAAGTCAGTTTTTATGTGTATTTGCCAGTCATAGAGGGGATTTCCCCAAAGCTGCCCTTTTTTTGAAAATCCGTCCGGAGGGCATCCGGCAACAGAAACAGGATTGCCCAGGTTATCTGTTTCAAAGAGCCCGGGATTTACCCATAGGTCACAGCTATCCTCCGAAACATATATGGGAATATCTCCGATGATTTTTATTCCTTTTTTTACGGCATAGCTTTTTAGTGAATTCCATTGTGAACGGAATTCATACTGGATGAATTTGTGAAATTCCATTTCTTCGGAAAGCTTCTGCTTAAGAGTATTTATTGCTTCGGGATTTCTCAGACGTATCTCTTTGTTCCATAAAGAAAGGGGTTTATGTCCGTTAACCTCCTTTATGCTCATAAAGAGTGAATAATCCTCAAGCCAGAAGGCATTTTTCTCTTTGAAGGTTTCATATTCCTTTGTGGGGATAAAGCAGGAAAAAGCTTCTCTTAAAAGTGAAAATCTTTCTCTGAAAAGAAGACCGTAGTCAATAGAAGAAGAATTATCTCCGAAATCATATTTCATAGATTGTTTAACGGAAATAAGGCCCTTTTCAATAAGGATTTCCGGGCTTATAAAATAAGGATTTCCCGCAAAGGTTGAAAAGCTCTGATAGGGTGAATCTCCAAAGCCGGTCGGCCCGCAGGGAAGAATCTGCCAGTATTTCTGACCCGAATCCGAAAGAAAATCTATAAACTCAAAGGCTTCCTTTGAAAAGCATCCGATACCGTAATCTGAAGGAAGTGAAAAAACGGGCAGAAGAATTCCTGAAGCTCTCATATTTCCACCGCCACTCCGAAATGATCCGAAACAACCGGATAATTGATTCCGTTAAAGAGTGTTTCGCATTTTTTAATTTCTGCTTTTTCTTTTGTAAAGATATAGTCAATTCTCATTTTTCCTTTATTATCCTTCCAGCCGTCAATATCATCGCTGACGGTATTTCCACGGTCTTTTTCTCCGGCAATTTCATAGGAATCATTCCATCCGTCTTCAATAATTCTATGGTATTCCTTTGCAGAGGGAGGACAGTTGAAATCTCCGCAAAGCCACAGATTCTTCCGGTTTTCAAGCCTTGAAGTAAGTGCTTTCCATTGGTTTTCAAACGGTTCCTCCGTATCATCGTGCCGACCTGTATGCACCGAATAAAAAGAGGCATCCCCGCATTTTATTCCAAGAGCCATTCTTGTTTTATAATTCATTATATCACAGCTTTTGCTGATATAAAATACTTCTTTTGAAAAAATATGAGATTTTGAAAGTATGGCAAGACCTTCCTCGTATTTTCCGTAGGCGACTTTAAAGCCATGCCATATATATTCGTAATAAATTCCGCTTTGATGAAGAAGCTTCTTTATTATGAGTCCGAAATTATCCTCCCTGAGGGTGAAGGGAAGACCGCCTCCGGAATAACTTTGGTTAACCTCCTGCAGACAAACCGCATCAGGAGAAAGCTCCGAAATTGCATCGGCAATTATCTTCGCATTTTTCATTCCTTCATTTCCGGGAATACTGTGTGCATTAAGTGTTATTATTTTCATTGAAGCAAATCGTTTATATCGGATTTCAATATATCTGCCTGAGGACCGTAAACTGCCTGAATTCCGTTTCCTTTTACTATAAGAGCAAGGGCACCCTCGTCCTTCCATTTATCCTCCTGCGAAACCTTTGAAGAATCCTTAACCGTAATTCTTAATCTTGTCATACAGGCATCAACAAGAGAAATGTTTTCTTTTCCTCCGAGAAGCTCAATAATTCTGCCGGCACGGGGATTTGAAACCGTCAAAGAGTCTTTTGATTCGGAGGCTGTATCGTTATAATTTCCCATTCTTCCCGGTGTGGCGTAATTGAATTTTTTTATCATAAAAAACGAAACAAAATATCCAAGCGCAAAAAATACTGCCGTAACGAGAATAAAGTTAATAATATCTCCGGTAAGACCTGCCTTTACAGACATGGGAATTCTTGTGAGAAGCTCAATGTTTCCGAAGGAATGAAGTCTTAAGTTAAATACTCCTGCCGATGCAAAAGCAAGTCCCTGAAGAAGGGAGTAAACAATATAAAGAGGGATGGCACAAAACATAAACATAAACTCAACCGGCTCGGTAACTCCCGTAAGGAAAACTGCCAGGGTGGTGGAAATAAACATAGAGCGGTAGTTTTTTCTTTTATCGCGGTCCACCGTGCGATACATAGCATATGCAACGCCCATAAGCAGTCCGGAGGAACCAATCATCTGTCCGACCTTGAATCTTGCAGGAGTAATTCCTGTAAGAAGCTCGTTATAAGCACTTATATTTCCCGATGATTTAAGGTTTATAAGATCGGTTACCCATGCAAGCCATAAGGGATCCTGACCGAAAACAGTTGTTCCCGCATTTACTCCCGTCTGAATAACGTATGTTCCTCCAAAGGAGGTGTAATTCATGGGAATCGTAAGCATATGATGAAGTCCGAAGGGGAGAAGAAGTCGCTCCAGGGTTCCGTAAATAAAGGGGGCAAGAACGGGGGAATGAGAAGAGGAATTGGCAATCCAGAGTCCGAAGCTGTTTATTCCCATCTGAATCACGGGCCATATAACTGCAAAGATAAAAGCAACAATAATCGACCATAATATAACCACAAGAGGCACAAAGCGTTTGCCGTTAAAGAAAGATAAAACCTCGGGAAGCTTGCGGTAGTTATAATATTTATTATAAATTATTGCGCCCACAAATCCCGAAACTATACCGACAAAAACTCCGGCATTAAGTGCAGGGGAACCCAGCACCGAGGTAAAGTATCCGTTAACGGCAATTTCCTGACCGAAGAGCGTTTTTGTAACTGCTTCGGGGTCAGAAAGCATTTCATTGGTAACGCCGAAAATATTTCCCGTGATATTGTTGATAAGAATAAATGCCAGAAGTGCCGCAAAAGCACCGCCTGCCCGTTCCTTTGCCCAGGAGCCTCCGATTGCAACCGCAAAGAGAATATGGAGGTTTGATATTATTGCCCACCCTATATTTTCAGTTATTGATGCAGCCGTTGAAAGCAGGGGAATGTCTCCTCCGAGAATTGAAATAAGCTTACCTATGCTTATCATTATTCCTGCGGCAGGCATAACGGCAATAACCACCATAAGAACCTTGCCGAGTCTTTGAAGAAAGTCAAAGCTTTTTTCTCTCAGGTCTCCTTTAAGCTCTATCTTTTTTTCCTCAAAATTGTCGTGAAGAGTAATTACGGGGGATGAGCCTCCTGCATTTCCCAAAGCCTTATTAATTTCAATTTTATCAGGCAGATCACAGAGAATAAGAGCAGTAACGGGATTAATTTTTTTCTTTTTCAGAATTTCGAGATCAACCTCGCCGAGTAATTCCCCCTTTTTTATTTTGTCTCCGTTTTTTACTCTTGTTTTAAAGCCTTCGCCTTTAAGAGCTACCGTGTCAATTCCTATGTGTATGAGAATTTCGATTCCGTCGTCGGAAACAATGTTATAAGCGTGAAGGGTATCGCTTACCGATGCTATTTTACCGTCAACCGGTGCATAAATCCTGCCGTCTGACGGAATTATTCCAATTCCGTCTCCGAGAATTTTGTCTGCGAAGGTTTTATCGGGAATTTCTTCAATTGGAATGATTTTTCCCTTTATAGGTGAAAAAATTTCATATACTGTTTTCATTTTATCCTCTCACTTCATAGCTTCCATATTTCTTTATTATATTCATTTACCGTTCTGTCCGAAGAAAAGAATCCCGCATATGCAATATTTGTAAGCATCTTTTTTGCCCAGCTGCTTCTTTTTTCGTAGTCTTCATATGCGCTGTTTCTTGCATCTTTAAAGGATTCAAAATCGGGAAAGGTCATAAACCAGTCTTTAGAGGTAAGTTCATTTTTTAATCTGTGAAGGTATTCACTTTCACCTTCCATGAGCATTGTATCCGAGGTTATGAAAGCAACGGCTCTTTTAAGGGAAGGATTTTTTTCGATGTATTCCGAAGGCGAATAATCCTTTCTTTTATATCTTTCTATAACCGTTTTGCTGTCATCACCGAAAATATAAATGTTTTCATCTCCGACCAGCTCCCTGATTTCCACGTTTGCGCCATCCGGCGTTCCGCAGGTAACAGCACCGTTAAGCATAAATTTCATATTTCCCGTGCCGCTTGCTTCCTTTGATGCAAGAGATATCTGCTGGGAAATATCGCAGGCGGGAATAAGTCTTTCTGCCAGGGATACATTGTAGTTTTCCGGAAAAACGATTTTAAGGAATTCCTTTGCCGAGCTGTCATTATTTATAATCTTCTGAAGGCAGAGAATAAGATGAATTATATCCTTTGCTATGGTGTATGCCGGTGCGGCTTTGCCTCCGAAGAAAAAGGTTATCGGTCTTTTCGGAAGTTTACCTTCTTTAATTTCAAGATATTTATCAATAATATAAATTGCATTGAGTTGTTGCCTCTTATATTCGTGAAAGCGCTTTATCTGAATGTCAAATATCGAATCAGCCTCAGGGAAGCAGTCTGTTTTTTTAAGGTAATCACAAAGCTTATTTTTGTTTTTTGTTTTTATTTCCGTCAGTTTCTCCAGAACCGCGGAATCATCCTTAAATTCCGAAAGCTTTTCAAGGAGGGTGTGGTCTGTTTTGAATTCTTCTCCGATAAGAGAAGAAATAAATTCCGTAAGAACGGAATTTGCTTTAAAAAGCCAGCGTCTGAAGGTTATTCCGTTTGTTTTGTTGTTGAATTTTCCCGGATAGAAAATATGAAAATCCTTAAGTTCTGTTTCCTTCAGTATCTTTGTATGAAGCTCTGCAACTCCGTTAACCGAGAATCCGTAATGAATACATATTCTTGCCATATGCACGCGGTTTTCGCTGTCAATAATATAGAGTGCTTCGTTTTTTGTTTTCTTTTTTATTCTCTCATCAAGAAGCTTTATTATGGGTATAAGATGAGGCACAACCTCATTAAGTTCTGAAAGCTCCCATTTTTCAAGGGCTTCGGAAAGAATTGTGTGGTTGGTGTAAGCGCAGGTGTTTGTTACCTCATCAATTGCCTCATCAAGAGATAAGCCGTTTTCGTTGAGAAGCCGTATCATCTCCGGAATAATCAGAGCAGGGTGAGTATCGTTAATCTGGATTACCGTATTTTCGTGAAGCTTTGTTAACGGCAGCTTTTTTTCCCTGAATTCATCAAGAATAAGCTGGGCGGCGGAGGAAA
>JAZQFU010000271.1:0-6605 GCA_045539675.1 Clostridia bacterium
GCATATTTCCTTGAATCAATTGAAAAGATTGTTAAAATGGAAAGTGTAATTGCAGAAAACAAGGGAGATATTGAAACACTCAAAGCAGCAAAGAAAATGGGCTTCGGAGATAAATTCATTGCAAAGCTCTGGAATACAGATGAGCTGAGTGTCTACGAATTAAGAAAACAAAACAATATTTTCCCTGTTTATAAAATGGTTGATACCTGCCATACAAACGCATATATCCCCTATTTCTACTCCTCCTATCACGATGAAAATGCTTCCGTGCTGACAGACAAAAAGAAAATAGTTGTTCTTGGCGCAGGGCCCATAAGAATCGGACAGGGTGTTGAATTCGACTATTCGACTGTTCACGCAGTTTCAACAATTAAAAACTCGGGCTATGAAGCAATTATCATCAATAACAATCCCGAAACGGTTTCCACAGACTATACAACTGCAGACAAGCTCTATTTTGAGCCTTTGACTCCCGAAGACGTAATGAACATCATTCATTTTGAACAGCCTGAGGGTGTTATAGCATCCCTTGGCGGACAGACGGCAATAAACCTTGCTGAGCCTCTTATGAAACGCGGAGTAAAGATTATCGGAACAGACTGCGAAGCTATTGAACGTGCAGAAAACCGTGACAGCTTCGAAAAGATTCTTGAAGAACTTAATATTCCCCAGCCTAAGGGTAAAGCGGTTACAAATATTGAAGACGGAGTAAAAGCTGCCAACGAAATCGGATATCCCGTTCTTGTGCGCCCCAGCTTCGTTCTTGGCGGACGTGCAATGCAGATTGTTGCAAAAGAAGAGCACTTAAGACATTATCTTAAAACTGCCGTAGAAATTGATGAGGACAAGCCTGTGCTTGTAGATAAGTACATCCAGGGCAGAGAGGTAGAGGTTGATGCTATCTGCGACGGACGTGATGTATTCGTTCCCGGTATTATGGAGCTTGTTGAAAGAACCGGTGTTCACAGCGGTGACTCCATCAGCGTATACCCCACATTCAGTATTTCAGACAAAGTAAAGGGCACGATTTTAACCTATGCAAAAAAACTCGGTCTCGGCATCGGTATTATCGGACTTTATAACATACAGTTCATCGTAGATAAAGATGACAACGTATTTATTATTGAGGTTAACCCCCGTTCCTCCAGAACCGTTCCCTTCCTTTCGAAGGCAACGGGCTACAGTCTGGCTGATATAGCAACAGAGGTTATTCTCGGCAAGAGCCTCAAAGAGCAGGGAATATTTGATATTTATCCTGCTGAAAAGACGCGCTGGTACGTAAAAGTTCCCGTATTCTCATTCAATAAAATCAGAGGACTTGATGCTTACCTTTCTCCTGAAATGAAATCCACAGGTGAAGCAATCGGCTATGACGATAAGCTGAACCGTGCACTTTATAAGGCTCTTCAGGCATCCGGCATGAAGCTTCAGAATTACGGAACAGTTTTCGTAACTCTTGCCGACGAAGATAAGAAAGAAGCATTGCCTCTCATCAAACGCTTCTACGATATGGGCTTCAATATCGAGGCTACAATCGGAACAGCTGAATATCTTAAAATCAACGGCATAAGAACCAAGGTTTTAAGAAAGCTTTCTGAAGGAAGCACAGAAATTTTAGATGCAATCCGTGCAGGATACGTAAGCTATGTTATCAATACCCGTGCGGTTTTATCCGGCGTTCACTATGAAGACGGTGTTGAAATCAGAAGAACCGCAAATGAAAACAACGTAACCCTCTTTACCTCTCTTGATACAGTAAGAGTGCTGCTTGATGTTTTAGAGGAAATTACCCTTACTATCTCCACGATTGATGCATAGGAGTATAAAATGAAACAGAGTCTATTCAGAATAAAAGAAAATATTGCTCTCACCGAAAATGTTTATAAAATGGTGCTTGAGGGCGATATAACTCAAATTACTAAACCCGGTCAGTTTGTAAACATAAAGCTTGAAGGTCTGTATTTAAGACGCCCCATATCAGTCTGCGATGCAGAAGAAAACCTTCTCACAATCATTTATAAGGTTGTGGGAAAGGGTACAGAGCTTATGAGCAAACTTAACGAAGGCGAGCTTGATTTACTTACCGGTCTCGGAAACGGATATGATACCTCACTTTCCGGCACCGCTCCCCTTCTTATAGGCGGAGGCGTAGGCGTGCCTCCTATGTATCTTCTTGCAAGAAAGCTCATATCCGAAGGCAAGAAGCCAACGGTAATCTTAGGCTTTAACACAAAGGATGAAATCTTTTACGAAAATGAATTCAGAAAAATCGGTTGTAATGTTATCGTTACTACCGTTGACGGATCATATGGCGTAAAGGGCTTCGTTACAAATGCAATGGATTTGGAATACACCTATGTTTTCACCTGCGGCCCCGAACCTATGCTCAGGGCTGTATACAATGAAAGCAAAACAAGCGGTCAGTTCAGCTTTGAAGAAAGAATGGGCTGTGGCTTCGGAGCTTGTATGGGTTGCTCCTGCGAAACCTTATACGGAAACAAAAGAATTTGCAGAGACGGCCCTATTCTCGTAAAGGAGGAGATAAAATGGGGAAATTAAGTGTAAATCTTTGCGGAACCGAGCTTGAAAATCCGATAATTCCCGCAAGCGGAACCTTTGGATTCGGCTATGAATTCGCAGAGCTGTATGATATAAATATTCTGGGAACATTTTCATTCAAAGGAACAACCAAAGATCCCAGATTCGGTAATCCCCTTCCCAGAATTGCAGAATGCCCTATGGGAATGTTAAACTCAGTCGGGCTTCAGAATCCCGGAGTTGAAAAAGTTATTTCCGAAGAGCTTCCCAAAATGAAAAAGGTATTTCATAAAAAGGTTATGGCAAATATCAGCGGATTTTCCGTTGACGATTATGTTTATACCTGCGAAAAACTAAATGAATGCGATGAAATCGGCTGGTTTGAAGTAAACATCAGCTGCCCTAACGTTCACGGCGGAGGAATGAGCTTCGGCACCTCTCCGGAGGCGGCGGCTGAGGTAACAAAAGCTGTTAAAAAGGTTGCCGGAAAGCCCGTAATCATAAAGCTTTCCCCCAACGTTACGGATATTGCATCAATTGCAAAGGCTTGCGAGGAAGCAGGAGCAGACGGAATCAGCCTTATAAATACCCTTCTCGGAATGAGAATCGATTTAAAAACAAGAAAGCCAATTCTTGCAAGAAGGGCAGGCGGTTTTTCAGGCCCGGCAATTTTCCCGGTGGCACTTCGTATGGTAAACGATGTTTCAAAGGCAGTCAATATTCCCATTGTGGGAATGGGCGGAGTTTCATCTGCTGAAGACGTGCTTGAAATGATGATGGCAGGAGCTACCGCAGTTGAAGTGGGTGCAGCAAACCTGACAGATCCCTTTGCCTGCAAAAAAATAATAGAGGATTTGCCGGCAGCAATGAATAAATACAATATAGAAAATCTCAAAGACATAATAGGAGGAGCAAACAATGGGTAAGGACGTTATTATAGCCTGCGATTTTCCGTCGGCTGAAAAAGTATTTGGATTTCTTGATAATTTCAAGGAAGAAAAGCCATACCTTAAAATAGGAATGGAGCTTTTCTACGGCGGCGGCCCTGAAATCGTAAAGGAAATTAAAAAAAGAGGACACAAGATTTTTCTTGATTTAAAGCTTCACGATATTCCCAACACCGTAAAAAAAGCTATGGCAGTATTATCCGGTCTTGATGTTGATATGTGTAATCTTCATGCGGCAGGAACAACTGCAATGATGACAGCAGCACTTGAAGGCTTAACGAGACCTGACGGAACACGCCCTCTGCTTATTGCGGTAACTCAGCTTACTTCAACAGATCAGGAAAGCATGGAAAGAGATATTCTCATTAAAGAGCCTATAAACGAAGTTGTTCTCCACTATGCAAAAACCGCTATGAAGGCAGGACTCGACGGAATAGTATGCTCACCTCACGAATCTGCAATCGTTCACGAAAACTGCGGTGAAAAATTCCTCACCGTAACCCCCGGAGTTCGTTTCGCAGACGGAGATATCGGAGATCAGAAAAGAGTAATGACTCCTGCAGATGCAAAGAAAGCAGGCAGCGACTATATAGTTGTTGGCAGACCTATAACCGCGGCGGCAGATCCCGTAGCGGCATACAGAAGATGCGTTGAAGAATTTGTAGACTGAGAGGTAGATAAAAATGAAAAAATTAATAGCTAAAGATTTACTTTCAATAAAAGCAGTATTTTTCCGCCCCGAAGAGCCCTTCACATGGGCAAGCGGAATCAAGAGTCCCGTTTATTGCGATAACCGTCTCACTCTTACCGACTGTGCGGTAAGAAACGACGTTGAAAACGGACTTGCAAAGCTTATAAAGGAGAACTATCCCGAAGCAGAGGTTCTTATGGGAACCTCAACCGCAGGTATTGCTCATGCAGCAATCACCGGTCATATTTTAGACCTTCCCATGGGTTACGTTCGTTCAGGTTCAAAGGATCACGGCAGACAGAATCAGATTGAAGGAAAGCTTGAGAAGGGTCAGAAGGTTGTAGTTGTTGAAGACCTTATTTCTACCGGCGGAAGCGTAATTGAGGTTGTTAACGTACTTCGTGAAGCAGGCGCAGAGGTTCTCGGAATCGTAAGCATTTTCACCTACGGAATGAAAAAAGGACTTGAAAGACTTGCGGCGGCTGAAGTTAAAAATATTTCTCTTACCGATTTTGATACTATTGCTGAGGTTGCGGCAGAAGAAGGATATATTAAGCCCAATGATATAAAGAAGCTTATTTCCTTCAGAAACAATCCCTCCGATGAAAGCTGGATTAACGGTTAAGGAGACATATTATGAGAAGTCTTATTGATATACTGGATTTTTCAAATGAAGAAATTGATGCACTTATAAGATGTGCAGAGGATATTATTGCAAATCCTTCCGATTATGCTGAAAAATGCAGAGGCAAAAAGCTTGCGGCTCTATTCTTTGAACCCTCTACGAGAACAAGATTAAGCTTTGAAGCGGCAATGATGGAGCTGGGCGGAAACGTAATCGGTTTTTCCGAAGCCTCAACCTCCTCAGCTTCAAAGGGTGAAAGCATTGCAGACACCGCAAAGGTTATAAGCTGTTATGCAGATATAATAGCAATGAGGCATCCCAATGAAGGAGCGCCCTATGTTGCATCTAAAAATGCAACAGTTCCCGTAATAAACGCAGGAGACGGAAAGCACAGCCATCCTACACAGACTCTTACCGACCTTCTTACCATCCACAGAGAAAAAGGAAGACTCGGAAACCTTACCGTAGGCTTCTGCGGAGATCTGAAATACGGAAGAACGGTACACTCTCTTATTTCTGCTCTTTCAAGATATGAAAACGTTAAAATAGTGCTCATTTCTCCAAAAGAGCTTGCAGTTCCCGACTACATAGTAAGAGAAATTCTTGAAATCGGAAGCATTGAATATGTAGAAACCGAATCACTTGAAGAAGCAATCCCGTCTCTTGATATTCTTTATATGACCAGAATACAGAGAGAACGCTTTGCGGATTTCAATGAATACGAGAGACTGAAGGATAGCTATATTCTTACTCCTGAAAAGCTTTCGGGTGCCAAGGAAGATATGTGCATTCTTCATCCCCTTCCCAGAGTAAATGAAATCAGCGTGGAAATAGATAAGGATCCCAGAGCATGCTACTTCAAGCAGGTGCTTAACGGAAAGTTTATCAGAATGGCTCTGATTTTAAAGCTTCTTGAAGAGGCAAACAAAGAATTCGAAGAGCCTGTGGGAGAAATTGTGGTAAATACCCTTTTCTGCAAAAACCCCGGATGCATCTGCAATGCGGAAAGAGACCTTGACCATATATTCAAGCTGGTTAACCCTGAAAACAAGATATACAGATGCATATACTGTGAATCTAAAGCCAAATTAGGGTGACGGTAGTTATTTTTATATTTTTTCCCGCCGACTGCAAAATAAACAATAAAAAATTCTGTATCAGATAAAAAAGTTCCTGAAACCTTATAATATGTATTATAAAACATATACGGTTTCAGGAACTTTTTTTGTGTGTATTATTATAAAATTACGCTTCCGATTTTAATTATATGTTGAAAGGCAACAAAGTTTTAACCGATTCCGACGAATTAGCTATCCGTTTCCGACTAATAACGTCACGGATATTTCTTTTATTATTTTATTATGCTATCATAAAGCTATCATAAAATAAAAAGGTGGGTTATTATGAAAAAATTTATTTCATTACTCCTATGCATCTCATTGCTTTTTTCTATGAGCGGCATAGCCTTCGCACTTGAAACAGAAGAATCAACTTCACAGATTCCCGACAGCACGATTATTTACGAAAAGAGCGGTGCTATTTCCGTCGGTTGTGAATATTCCGTCTGGAATAACTACTGGATTCAATTCACATACAAGGGAGTCAACAGGCTTATGCAGATTTATTCGCTTTATATTGACAGTAAATCTGCGGCAAAGCCCACAAACGTTATCAATACGTCACTGTCTGACTGGGTTGGCCCTTTTGCTTTCTGCGTGGATGATTCTGAGGACACCACAGTCACATGGACCGGCGGTGCACACGGCTGGGACAATAACACAGTTGCTTCCGCATACACCGAAAG